>CAYXDL010000113.1:0-7396 GCA_964463775.1 uncultured Hyphomicrobiales bacterium | reverse complement strand
CTGCAATTCGTTCCTGGTGCCAGCGCCAGCCTCTATATCCGTCAGGCCGGCGGCTTCCAGCGTTCGGCTGATAAGGGAAAGACCTTTGTCGTATTGCCGGACGGGCGCGCGCAGCCCCTGTCGCTGGGGCCCTGGAATATTGGCGAATTCCAGATACCGCCCGGTTCCTCGATCATCGTGCCCAAGGATCCGGCCCCCTTCGATCTGGCCAATTTCCTGCAGACGACGACGGAGCTGGTCAGCCGCCTGGCGGTGACGGCGGCATCCTTCAAAGTGCTGACCGAATAGTCCGAGCATGGCATTTTTCCCCCGCATAGGGCGGCTGCTGGCCATAGCCATGGCCACAGGGGCGGCCTATCCCGCCATGGGAGTGGATATGCTGCGGGCGCAAAGCCTGCTTTCCACCCTGACGGGGGAGGATGCGCCTGCGGAAATCGATGATGTCGGGCTGAACGATTTCGGTATGACCGGCCTGATGCAGACGCCGACAGCGCGCATGGGGCGAACCGGCAATCTGGGGGTCGGGGCCAGTTTCGTCGGCGAATATTACCGTTATTTTTTCGGCCTGCATGCCCTGCCCTGGCTGGAGGGTGTGTTCCGGTACACCGATATCCGCAACCGCCTGTTTTCGGACAGTTTCGCCTTCAGCGGCAATCAGAGCTTCAAGGATCGCGGGGCGGATCTGAAATTCCTGCTGGTCGATGAGGGTGCGTTCATGCCGGCCATCGCGCTCGGTGTACAGGACGGGTTGGGCACGGGACAGTTTTCCGGCGAGTATATCGTTGCCAGCAAGCGCTGGTATGATCTGGATTTCTCTTTCGGCATGGGCTGGGGATATTATGCCGGTTCCAAGGGGGTTTTCTCCAATCCGCTGATAAAGTTCAGTGATTCCTTCAGAAAGCGCGGCGCGACCTCGACTTTCGGTGGCACGGCGAATATCAGCAAGTTTTTCCGTGGTGAAACCGTCGGCCTGTTCGGCGGGGTGCATTGGCGTACGCCGCTGGAAGGACTGAGCGTCAAGATTGAATATGAAAGCAAGGATTATGAGAACGAGCCCAAGGGCAACATGTTCGAACAGGCGCTGAAGCTGAATTTCGGCCTCAGTTACCGCCCTTTTGACTGGGTCGATATCGCCGTCGGACTGGAGCGGGGCAATACCTTCAGTTTCCGGACCGTTCTGCGCAGCAATCTGAATACGGCTTCGGTGCCGAAATTCGATCCGCCGCCGGTGGCGCTCAAACCCCGCCCGCCTGCCGATGCCTATGCAGGGGAAAAGAAGCCCAAGGCATCACCCGCCGCCACGGCGCTGATGGAACGGCACCGTCGTGCCGGTCTGCAGGTGGTGGAAACGGCCCGGCGCAACGACCAGTTCCAGCTTGCGGTTATCGGTGACATGCGCTCTCTGCCCCCGGCCCGGCGCAATGAACTGGCCTGGGAGACCTTTGCCGATCTGCCTGCCGGGATCAACAGCATTGCCTATCTGGACAGTGCCCGTAACTGGACGGTGCTGCGCAGGGCCGATGTCACCCGCGATAAGATCGTCGATCGCCTGTTCGATGTGCTGGAGGCAGAAAAACTGACGGTGCAGGACATCAGCTTCGATCAGCGGCAATTGCAGATCCGCCTGGGCGGGGAAGGCGGCCGCGATCCGCTGGCATCCGCACGCCGTGCTGCCCTGCGTATGCGCAGTGTTCTGCCCGCGCCGGTGGAGCATATTGTCTTTCTGCTGCCTTCCGGGCGCAGCATTGCCTTTTCGCGGAGTGAACTGCGCAACAGCGCCAGTGCGAGGATGATCTTCTCCGCCCTGCAGAAGGCAGGGATGGAGGTTTCGCGCATCGACTGGCGCAACGATGTGGTGGTGATATACGGCATCGCCCGCACCCTGCCTGATCCGGCGCGTTACCGCCAGGCGGCGGAAATGATCGGTTCCTATCTCTCCGATGATATCCGGCGGGTGGATATCATCGCCAATGGCATGGGGATCGTTTCGGTCTATACCAATGGCTGGCGGCCCGTGGGTGCCCGTATGGCGGCGGCACGGCTGATTTCAGCATCTGGAAGCGGAAACGGACGGGAAGCCACGCCGCGCGGTGCGGCAGAGAAACAGGCCATTGCCGCTGCCCTGTTCAGGGCCTATGCGGATAAGCCCTTCCGCATCGACGGCGTCTATATCGGCAGGCGCCGGGCGGAGATCTATTTCGAACCGAAGCGTTTTCGCAAGGTGGCGCGCAATATCGGCCGCGTTGCGCGCATCGCTGCCAATGTTCTGCCGGCCGATATCGAGGAAATCACCCTGGTTCAGGTCAATCGCGGGCTGGAGCTGAGCCGGGTCAGCATTGTGCGCAGCGACCTTGAAAAAGCGCTCAAATACAAGGGCAGTGCCGAGGAGGTCTGGGCCAATGCGGTGATAGAGCCGGGCCGCGGCCTGCTGGACGACCATCCGCCGGTGATGGAAAACCCCGAACGCTATCCCGATTTCGACTGGAGCCTGACCCCGCGCCTGCGCCAGCATGTCGGCGGGCCGGAGGGCTTTTATCTCTATCAGCTCTATGCCGCGCTTGGCGCCAGCGTCAGCCCGTTGCCGGGGCTGAAGCTTGCCGGCACGGCGGGTTTCGATATCACCAATACCTTCGACCGGCTGCGCCAATCCTCGGACAGCACGCTGCCGCATGTGCGAAGTGATATCAACCGTTACCTGAAGGAGGGCAAGACCGGCATTATCAACCTGTATGCCGATTACGTCTTCAGCCCCGTCAGTGAATGGTATGTCAAGGCAACTGCCGGGCTGTTCGAGGAAATGTATGGCGGCATTGCCGGTGAGGTGCTCTACAAGCCGGTACGATCCCCCTTCGCGCTGGGGGCGGAGCTGGCCTGGGTGAAAAAACGCGATTTCGATCAGCTTTTCTCCTTCCGCGATTATGATGTCCTAACAGGACATGCCAGCCTCTATTATCAGGTGCCGGTCTATGACCTGTTCGCCTATGTCAGTGCCGGGCGCTATCTGGCCGGGGATGTCGGGGCGACTTTTTCACTGGCGCGGACGTTTGACAGCGGCGTGACCGTGGGCGCCTTCTTTACCCTGACCGATGTCCCCTTCGATGAATTCGGCGAGGGCAGCTTCGACAAGGGCTTCTTCATTACCATTCCCTTCGATATCTTCCTCACCCGTTCGACGCGCAAACGCGGTACCTTCGGCTTCCGGCCGCTGACACGTGATGGCGGGCAGAAGGTGGAAATCCCCGGCCGCCTGTATGGTTTGCTCGGCGACAGCAGCGCCGATCTGATTGGCCGCTCCTGGGGATCGTTGTTCGAATGAGCGGGGGCAATAAAAAAGTGCAGGAAGGTGCCGGATCGGGTATCTGTAGGCGATGATGCGCAGAAAGAACACAAGGGGGGCTCCCCATGGTTGACGAGCCCGTATCCCGCTCGGAGGAAAACGGGGACCGGCGCGGGGATGCCGTCTCCGGGGAAGGACGGCCCGGCGATGGGCAGGCCCAGGCCAGGGCGGTGTCCGTGGCACCGCTTGCCACCATGCCCGGGGCGGCCTATCAGATCTACCCTCCGGGTGCCAGCCTGTATGACATTTTTGCGGCCCTGTGGCGGGCAAAGTGGTTTATTGGTCTGTTTGTCGTTCTGGCCGTGGCTGTGGCGGTGATCGCCCTGCATTATGCCACACCGAAATATACGGCTAAGATGGTGGTGGCGCCGGTCAGCAACGGCCTTGGCACCGGTGCCGGGCCTGTGGGCGGTGCGGCGGCGGCCGTCAGTGTACTGGGACTGAATTTTCTCGGTACCAAGGCGGCGACGCCGTTTGAGAAATTCCAGGCCACCGTCCGCTCCGTTGGTTTCGCAAAAGTGCTGCAGCAACGCCTTGGCCTTCTGCAGAAAATCTACGCCGATTACTGGGATGCCCGGAACCGGCGCTGGAAACCGCCTGTGCGCAAGGGGTTCCTGCGCGAGAATATCGACCGGCTGAAAGCTTATCTCAACATGCCGGTCTGGGTGGAGCCGGATGAACGCCTGCTCGCCAAATATCTTGGCAAGATCCGCTTTGATCCTTACGAGACCCTGCCCCTGTTCGTCATTTCTCTGGAGGACAAGGATCCGCAATTCGCCCTGGATGTGCTGCGCGCCGTCTATAATGAGGCCGATGCCTATGTCCGTACCGAACGGGCCCGCCAGGTGCGCGATCAGCTTGATTACATTCGCGCCCGGCTGCGTTCGGTAACCGTTGGCGAATACCGCCAGACCCTGCTGGCGATCATCAGCCAGAAGGAACGCGAGCTGATGATTCTGGAGGCGAATCTGCCTTTTGCGGTCGAGGTGATCGACCCGATCTCGGTATCGGCCAAGCCGACTTCGCCGCGTGCGGATATCATTCTGCCTGCCGTGGCGGCATTATCCTTCTTTCTGGCGATCGCTTTGGTGCTGATCCGTTTCAGCCTGCGCCGGGCCCGGCTGAACGCTTCCCCGCCTGCCATACACAGGGGCTGAGCGGCCATGGCGGCGAAGGGGCCTGGCGCGGTGGCAGAGCGCGACGGATTGCTGCATCGTGTCGCCCATGGCGTGAAATGGAGTTTTCTCTCCCGTCTCGTTGTCCGTTCGAGCGGGTTTGTCAGCTCTCTCGTCTTCGCACGCATGCTGAGCCCCGATCATTTCGGTCTGATCGCCTTTTCCCTGACGGTGCTCAGCTTTACCGATCTGCTCGGGCAGTTCGGCTTCAAGCAGTACATCATCCAGAAGAGCGGCCGCACAGAGGCGCTGCTCGGCACCGCCTGGGTGATCGAGATCGCCAAGGGGCTGATTTCATGTCTGGCGCTGCTGGTGTTCGCAGGGCCGATAAGCACCATCTTTTCCTCACCGGATGCGGCTGCGGTGCTGCGGCTGATGGCCCTGATACCGGTGCTGAAGTCATTGCAGAACATTCGGGCGCTGTATTTCATCCGCAATATCGAGATGCGCAATTTCGTGCTGATCGAATCGACGCCGCCTCTGGTGCTGTTCGTCATCGGCGCCCCTCTGGCTGTTGTTCTGCCGTCGGTCTGGACGGTGGCCGGGGCCTATCTGCTGGCCCACGGGGTGCAGCTTGCGGTTTCATATCTGTTATGCGGCGCGCCGCCGCGGCTGCGGTTTTCCTTCAAAAGAGCACGGATGATGCTGAGCTTCGGCATTTCGGTCATGCTGGGCGGAATCACCATCTATCCGGGGCTTTACGGAGGGGTGTGGCTGGCGGCGTTTCTGCTGGGCGGGCATGAGGTCGGTCTTTACAGCCTGGTTTTCAGCCTGTGTCATCTGGCGGTCAGCGAGCTGGCCAAGCCGATCAACGGGGTCCTTTTTCCCGCTTATGCCCGCGTCAGGGAGGACCGCGATGCGGTGCGCCGTTTCGCCGTCATGGCCTATGAAGTGGTTCTGGCGGTGATCCTGCCGCTGACTGTGGGCGTCGGTCTGGTCGCTGGGGATTTCATTCCCCTGGCACTGGGGGAGAAATGGCTGTCCGCCCTGCCATTGTTTCCCCTGATGGCGGCAGCAGCGGCCATGCGCTGCCTGTCCACGGCCGGAGCCGGGTTGTTCCCCGGCCTGGGGCATCCGGAAGCGGCGCTGAAGACCGGCCTGTTCACCAGCGGCGGGTTCGTTCTGGCGATCGTTCTGCTCTATGCCCGCGCCGGGGCGGCCTTTTCTCTGGAGGATATTGTTCTGGCGGTGCTGAGCGCCAATCTGACCCAGTATCTGGCCTGGGCGTATTATGCCTGTGTCCTGCTCGGTATGCCGTATTGGCGGCTTTTGGGGCCGGTGCTGCGGGTGGGGTTCTGCGTATTGCTGATGGCGGCGGTTTTCTCTCTGGCTTATGTGTTTCTTCCGCCGGGATTGTGGCGGCTTGCCGGCGGCATTCTGGCAGGCGGGTTGGGTTATGTTGCGGGGTTGTTCCTTTTACGGATGGCGGGTCACGGCGCGCTTTTCCTGTTGTTGCGGGAATTCCGTGCCATTGTGCGCCCGGCATGATATAAGCTCCGAAATTCAAGTAAAATAAAAGTATCAATTGGTACGGAATGGGAAAATGGCTGTATTCAAGAAATTCCTAAAGAACACCATCAAGTCGCTCGGCTATGATATCCGGCCTTTGTCCTCGATACGCACCCATGACATGGACAAGGCGTTCTGGCCGATCAACGACAAGGTCGAAGGGCTGACCATGACCACTGTCGAATCCCGCTATTCCCTGTACCGGGCCGTGCGTCATGTGGTGGAACGGGATATTCCGGGCGTCTTCGCCGAATGCGGTGTATGGAAGGGCGGCTCCTGCCTGCTGATCGCCGAGACGCTGAACATGCTGGGGGTGCGTGACCGTCCGATATACCTGTTCGACACCTTTGCCGGCATGACCATGCCGACGGAAAAGGACATCCGTGCATCCAGCGGTGAGAAGGCCCTGGAGAAATGGCAGCAGATGCAGAGGGAGGACCACAACGAATGGTGTTATGGTTCGCTTGAGGATGTGAGGCACACCCTCTCACGTTCCGCCTATCCGCAGGAAAACTATCATTTCATTCAGGGTGATGTACTGGAAACCATACCGGGAAAGGCGCCGGAAGAAATTGCCATTCTGCGCCTCGATACGGATTGGTATGAATCGACCAGACACGAGCTTGACCATCTTTATCCCCGTATCTCCCGCGGCGGGTTTCTGATCGTGGACGACTATGGCGCCCTGAAGGGAGCGCGCGAGGCGACGGATGAGTATATCGCCGAACACGATTTGGATCTGTTTTTGAACCGTATCGATTTTTCCGTGCGCATGGGGCGGGTTTTTTCCTGAGGCCGGTCTTTATCAAGCATAGCTGATGCATGGCACGATGAACCAGTGATGGACAAAAATGCAGGAACCGATGCTGCCCTTGCGTTAATAGAGATCGCTGTATTAAGATGATCTCGTCATAAGGCAGCAGAGGAATTTCCCTGAGGGGGTCTTTCTTCGCTGAAAAATCTGCCGGTCTTACCGGTTGAACATCCGGGCTATGGCTTCGGATATGAAAAAAACAGGGAAATAATCTGGATATGCGTGGAAAATTATTTGCCGCCATTGCGGCTGTTTTTGTTTTTAGCGGTACATCAGCCTTTGCCGACGGGAAATGCGGAAAAGTCACAATTGCGGACATGAACTGGAATTCGGCCAGCCTCATGGCCAATATCGACCGGTTCATCCTGAAAAACGGCTATGGCTGCGATGCGGAGCTGGTGCCCGGCGATACCATGCCTACCGGCACCTCGATGATCGAAAAGGGCGAACCCGATATTGCCCCCGAATTGTGGAGCAATTCCATGCGGACTGCTCTTGAAAAAGGGGTTGCCGAGAAGCGCCTTCGTTTTGCCGGGAAATCTCTTTCCGATGGCGGCGAGG
>CAYXDL010000112.1:0-7405 GCA_964463775.1 uncultured Hyphomicrobiales bacterium | reverse complement strand
CCCGCTTCCGCCATGACCGCGGCGTATAGCCTGTCACGGCCGATCATGCTCAGGAGTTCTTCTTCACGCCTCCCGGCGAAGCGGCGCCACAAACGCGTCATGAACCGCTCCGTTACCGCATCGGGGACATGATCCTCCGCTTCCAGAAATCCGTCCATCACCCGGTAAAGCATCGGATCCTGCGGGCCGCGTGCGGTCACGATGAACAAGGCGGGAAACAGCACATGGCCGTCATTCTCCGCCATGTGAAAACCCTGGGCCAGATACAGCAGGCACTGCAGTTTCACCGCTGAGAGGGAGAGCTGCTCCTTCCTGGCGCGGCCTTCGAACCAGGCGGCAGCCTCTCTGGAGGTCGGAAAAGGCGGAAGCCGGAATTCACGCTCACTCATTTGCATGCCTTCATCGATCAGATGCCGGCGCTTGCGGGATGCGGCATCTTTGGTCTAACGTTCCTGTTCACACTATGCCTCAAGGGAGTGGATGCCAGCAATGGAACTGACTGGAGAGCGACGAATAAACGCCCCCCGCCAGCGGGTATGGGATGCCCTGAACGACCCTGATGTCCTGAAAGAGTCGATTCCCGGCTGTCAGGAGATCGAAAAAACCTCGGATACGGATTTCACCGCCGTCGTCATGGTCAAGGTCGGCCCGGTGAAGGCCAAATTCAAGGGCGATGTCGGCCTGTCGGATATCGACCCGCCGAACGGTTACAAAATCTCCGGCAGCGGCAAGGGCGGCGCTGCGGGATTCGGCAAGGGAGAAGCCGTCGTCACCCTGAAGGAAGACGGCGATGCCACCATCCTGGTCTATACGGTCCATGCCAGCGTCGGCGGAAAGCTTGCACAGATCGGCAACCGGCTGATCGAATCGACGGCCCGGAAACTGTCGGACGAATTCTTCGACAATTTCTGCCGCATCGTGGCGGAGGCGGAAGGCACGGGCGAGGAGAGCGAAGGCGAAAAGGCGGAAGAGGCGCCCCCGCCTGCCGCAGCCGCGGCAAAGGAGCCTTCCAAGGGCCTCAACCCGGCGGTGTGGATTACGGCCCTCATTCTACTGGGCCTTCTGGTACTTTATTTCGCCCGCAGCTGAAACCGGGTAACACATGTTCAGAAATGAGCTTGACCCTTTCGGCTTCGCGCGGGAAACTCATTTCCCGCCGCGGTATGGGCGCGGAAGACCCCGGTGACCCGTCACCCCCGGCACCCCTGCTTCGTGGTGCGGAACCGGCAAGAACAAGAACAAGCAACCATAACCATAACTGGAGGAAACTATGCCCACCGTAACAATGACGGTGAACGGAAAAGAGGTCAGCGCGGATATCGACCCCCGTACGCTGCTGGCCGATTTCATCCGCGTGAATCTCGATCTCACCGGCACGCATATCGGCTGCGATACCAGCCAGTGCGGTGCCTGCACGATTCTGGTCAATGGCGATGCCGTCAAATCCTGCACCATGCTGGCCGTTCAGGCCGATGGCGCCGAGGTGACGACCATCGAAGGCCTGGCTGAGAACGGTGAAATGCATCCCATGCAGGCCGCCTTCAAGGAACATCACGGCCTGCAATGCGGCTTCTGCACCCCCGGCATGGTGATGAGCGCCATCGATCTGGTGAAACGCCACCCGAACCCCGATGAGGAGACCATCCGCGAAAATCTGGATGGCAATATCTGCCGCTGCACCGGCTATCACAATATCGTGAAGGCGGTGAAGGCGGCGGCTGACGCGACGGGAGGCTGAGATGAGCGAACCAAGAGAAAACGGCATCGGCGCCGCCGTACGGCGCAAGGAAGACGACCGATTCCTGACCGGTGAGGGCCGGTATCTGGACGACATCAATCTGCACAACCAGGCCCATGCCTGTTTCGTGCGCTCCCCCTATGCCCATGCCAGGATCAATGGCATCGACAAATCCGCTGCCGAAGCTGCCGAAGGCGTGATTGCCGTCTTCACCGGCGATGATCTGGCAGCGGACGGCGTCGGCGGGCTGATTTGTGGCTGGGGAATCACCAGCAAGAACGGCGAACCGCACAAGGCACCGCCCCATCCGGCGCTGGCCCAGGGCAAGGTGCGCTATGTCGGCGATCATGTCGCCATCGTCATCGCGGAGACACCGGAACAGGCGAAGGACGCGGCCGATCTGGTCGAGGTCGATTACGAGGAGCTGCCCCCCGTGGTCAATATCGCCGATGCCCTGGCCCCCGGCGCGCCGCAGATCCATGACGAGGCCCCGGGCAATGAATGCTATGACTGGGAAATCGGCGACAAGGCGGCGACGGATGAGGCTTTCGCCAAGGCCTCGCACGTCACCCGGCTTGACATCGTCAACAACCGCCTGGTGCCCAATCCGATGGAGCCGCGTGCGGCGCTGGCCGATTACGATCCCGGCACCGACATGCTGACCCTTTATACCACCAGCCAGAACCCGCATGTGGCCCGGCTGATTCTCTCGGCTTTTGTCGGTCTGGCGCCGGAACACAAGCTGCGTGTCATCGCCCCTGATGTCGGTGGCGGATTCGGCTCCAAGATTTTCGTTTACGCCGAGGAAACGGTGGTGGCCTGGGCGGCACGGAAAATCCGCCGGCCGGTCAAATGGACGGCTGACCGCACCGAGGCCTTCCTCGCCGATGCCCATGGCCGCGATCATGTGACCACGGCGGAGCTGGCACTGGATGATGAGGGACATTTCCTCGGCCTGCGCGTTTCCACCAAGGCCAATCTCGGTGCCTATCTGTCAACCTTCTCCACGGCGGTGCCGACCTATCTGTACGCCACGCTGCTCAACGGCCAGTACAGGATGGGCGCGATTTATGCCGAGGTTCAGGCCGGTTTCACCAATACCGCCCCCGTCGATGCCTATCGCGGTGCCGGACGGCCGGAGGCCACCTATGTCGTGGAACGGATCGTCGAACGCGCGGCCCGGGATCTGAACATTCCGCCGGAAGAGATCCGCAAACGCAATTTCATTCCGCCGGATGCCTTCCCCTATGAGACGCCGGTAATCATGACCTATGACAGCGGCAATTATCAGCTTGCCATGGACAAGGCGAACGAGCTGATCGACCGGGCCGGTTTCCCGGCGCGGCGCGCGGAATCGGAAGCCCGCGGCAAGCTGCGCGGCCTGGGCTATGCCGCCTATATCGAAGCCTGCGGCATCGCGCCTTCGGCGGCCGTCGGATCGCTGGGTGCCGGTGTCGGCCTGTGGGAATCGGCGCAGGTGCGCTTCAACCCGACGGGATCGGTGACCATCCATACGGGATCCCATTCCCATGGTCAGGGCCATGAAACCACCTTCGCGCAGATCGTGTCCGATCGCCTCGGCATTCCGATCGAGAATATCGACGTCATTCACGGCGATACGGGTACCGTGCCTTTCGGCATGGGCACCTACGGGTCGCGGTCGCTGGCCGTCGGCGGTTCCGCGCTGATGAAGGCGGTCGACAAGATCGTTGAAAAGGGCAAGAAGATCGCCGCCCATCTGATGGAAGCGGCCGTCGAGGATGTGGAGCACAATAACGGCGTCTTCTCCGTCGCCGGTACCGACAAACAGGTGACGATGGCCGAAATCGCCTTCGCCGCCTATGTGCCCCACAATTATCCGGAGGATCTGGAACCCGGCCTCGATGAAACCGCCTTCTACGATCCGCTGAATTTCACCTTCCCTGCCGGCACCCATATCGCCGAGGTCGAGGTGGATCCGCAGACCGGCAAGGTGGATATCGTCAACTGGGTGGCCGTCGATGATTTCGGCAACATCATCAATCCGATGATCGTCGAGGGTCAGGTGCATGGCGGCATTGCCCAGGGCATCGGTCAGGCCCTGCTTGAAAACACGGTGTATGACAAGGAAAGCGGGCAATTGCTGACGGCCTCCTACATGGACTACACCATGCCGAGAGCCGATGACCTGCCCTCCTTCAATGTCGAAACCACCAACACCCCCTGCCCGCATAATCCGCTGGGCGTCAAGGGCTGCGGCGAGGCCGGCGCCATTGCGGCACCGGCGGCGCTGATGAACGCCATCACCGATGCGCTGGGTGTCGAGATCGACATGCCGGCAACACCGGAAAAGGTCTGGCGGGCCGCACAATCCGCCCAGGCCCGTGCGGCTGAATGAGGAGGTAAGACCATGTATGAATTCGAATACCGCAAGCCTGCCTCCCTTGATCAGGCGGTGGCCATGCTCGATGAGGACGCCAAGATTCTGGCCGGCGGACAATCCCTGCTGCCGACCATGAAAATGCGTCTGGCCAGTCCCGGCGCCCTGGTCGATCTTAGCGCCATTCCCGAACTGTCGGGCATTACGGTCACGGGGAACGCGGTCGACATCGGCGCCATGACCCGGCATGCCGATGTCACCGCCTCCAAAGAGGTGGCGGAGGCCATCCCCGCCCTGGCCGATCTGGCCGGAAAAATCGGCGACCGGCAGGTGCGCAACCGCGGTACCATCGGCGGATCGCTTGCCAACAACGATCCGGCTGCCGACTATCCGGCGGCGGTTCTGGGGCTCGGTGCCACGGTGCATACCAACAAGCGGGCGATCGCTGCCGATGATTTCTTCCGCGGGTTGTTCGAAACCGCCCTTGAGGAGGACGAGATCATCACCAGGGTCAGCTTCCCGCTGCCCGAGGCCGCGGCTTATGAAAAATTCGTCCAGCCGGCATCGCGCTTTGCCCTGGTCGGCGTTTTCGTGGCCAGAACCGGCAGCGGCGTGCGTGTCGCCGTCACCGGTGCCGGGCCCGGCGTGTTCCGCGCCACCGCCCTTGAAACCGCCCTTGGCGGCAATTTCACCGCTTCGGCGCTGGACGGCATCGAAATCGCCGCCGACGGCCTGAACAACGACCTGCACGGCAGCGCCGAATACCGCGCCCATCTGGTCACGGTGCTGGCCAGGCGCGCTGTCGCCGCCGCACGCTGATCGTATCGCCCGGCGGGAATATCCCGCCGGGCCCCTCACTTTTCATATCGGACTGCCCGGAAGGGCATCCGCTTTTTACGGATACCGGCATTTCATGAGCAGCGATCTTCCCGCCTCCATCGACGATACGCTGAGCCTGCTGGAAAAGGGCAACTACATCGCCGACCGCAGCCTGGCAACGGTTCTGTTTCTCAGCCTGCGCATGAACAGGCCGCTTTTCCTCGAAGGCGAGGCCGGCGTCGGCAAGACCGAAATTGCCAAGGTGCTGTCAAAAGTGCTGGACCGGCCTCTGATCCGCCTGCAATGCTATGAGGGGCTGGACATATCCTCCGCCGTCTATGAGTGGAACTATTCGCGCCAGATGATCGAAATCCGCCTGAGCGAAGCCATGGGCGGGGCCGAAAAGGAAGAACTGGCCCGAAACATCTTCTCACGCGATTTTCTCATCAGCCGCCCGCTGCTTCAGGCTCTGGAAGGACGGGAAGGCAAGGCACCGATTCTGCTGATCGACGAACTCGACCGTACGGATGAACCCTTTGAAGCCTATCTGCTGGAGGTTCTGTCCGATTTTCAGGTCACCATTCCCGAGCTTGGCACGATCGCTGCCGAAACACCGCCGCATGTCATCCTCACCTCCAACCGTACGCGGGAAATTCACGATGCCCTGAAGCGGCGCTGTCTCTATCACTGGGTCGATTATCCGGATGCCGAACGCGAAATGGCCATCCTGTACCGCCACGCGCCGGAACTGCCGGAACGTCTCAGCCGCCAGATTGTCGCATTCGTGCAGGGGCTGCGTCAGGCCGATCTGTACAAGCTGCCCGGCATCGCCGAAACCATCGACTGGGCCAAGGCCCTGACGGAGCTGGATGCCGTCAGTCTCGATGCCGATGTTGTCGACAACACCCTGGGTGTGCTCCTCAAATATCAGGATGATATCGCCCGCATGAAGGGGGATGAGGCCGCCGCTCTTCTGCAGCGCACGACGGAAGAGGCCGCCCGGGCCGGTATGTGATGCAAAACGGCCCGCAACAGCACGGCCAGGGGTTTTTCGCCGCCAATGTGGTGCATTTCGCCCGCGCCCTGCGGGTGGCCGGGCTTTCCGTCGGCCCCAATCGCGTGCGCGAGGCGCTCTCCGCCATTGCCCTGACCGGTTTCGGGCCGAAAGAGGATTTGTACTGGACCCTGCATGCCCATTTCGTCACCCGGCATGAGGATCACGAGATTTTCGATCAGGCATTCGATATTTTCTGGCGCGATCCGCAGATCATGGAAAAGGTCATGGCGGCGATGCTGGAAACCGTCGATTCCGGACTGCGCGAACCTGAGAAAAAACCCTCCAACCGCATCGCCGCCGCCTTCGCGCCGCCTCAGAAGAAAACACCGGAACAGGATGATGAGAAACAGGAAATAGAGGTTGAGGGTACCTTTACCTTTTCCGATCAGGAAACCCTGCAGAGCCGCGACTTCGAAACCATGACGCCGGCGGAACTGGCCGAAGCCAAACAGGCCATCGCCGCCATGCGCATCGCCATTATGGACGTGCCGCTCAGACGGATGAAACCCGATGCCCGTGGCCACAGGCTGGATATGCGCGCCACACTGCGCGCCACCATGCGCAGCGGCGGTGATACCATCGTGCTGCGGCGCAAGGGACCGGTGCGCCGTCACCCTCCCATTGTGGTGCTATGTGACATTTCCGGTTCCATGAGCCGCTATTCCCGCATGTTCCTGCATTTTCTGCATGCCATCACCAATGATCAGGACCGGGTACACAGCTTTCTTTTCGGCACCCGCCTGACTAATATCACCCGCTATCTGCAGAACCGCGATGTCGATATTGCCGTCGATGCGGTCACCGAAGCAGTGGAGGACTGGTCCGGCGGCACGCGCATCGGTGAAACCCTGCGCGAATTCAACCATGTCTGGGCACGGCGCGTTCTTGGCCAGAATCCGGTGGTTCTGTTCATTTCGGACGGGCTGGACCGGGAGGCCGGCGAAGGCATCGGCGCGGAAATGGAACGCCTGCACAAATCCTGCCGGCGGCTGATATGGCTCAATCCGCTGCTGCGCTATGACGCGTTCGAACCGAAATCGGCCGGAATCCGCGCCATTCTGCCCCATGTCGATGAATTCCGCCCCATCCACAATCTCGACAGCCTTCAGGCTCTGACCGAGGCGCTGGCCCGCCCCCTGCCCAAACGGGCTGACGGCCTGCCCCTGGCAATGATGAGGAAAATGCGATGAACGACAGCCCCCATCCTGATCAGGTCCTGCAGACCGCCGTCGCCTGGCTGGATGAAGGGCGGCGGATCGCCATCGCCACCGTTATCGAAACCTGGGGATCGGCCCCCCGCCCGGTCGGCAGCCAGCTTGTCATCGATGCCGGCGGGGCTTTTGAGGGATCGGTCAGCGGCGGCTGCATCGAAGGGGCGGTGATTCAGGAAGCGGTGGCGGCAATCCGCGACGGCAAACGCCGTTTCCTGACC
>CAYXDL010000111.1:0-7420 GCA_964463775.1 uncultured Hyphomicrobiales bacterium | reverse complement strand
CTGATCGAGGATGCGATCCTCGAATACCGTGCCGCCCTGCTCGATGGCGAACAACGGCTCATTGCTTTTTCCACCGCCGGCGATGACGGCCCCCGTCCGGGGGATATCCTGCTTGGGCGTGTCGGCAAGATCGCCCGGCACATCAACGCCGCTTTCATTGATATCGGCCAGGAACGCGATGGTTTTCTGCCGCTCGGCAAACGCAAGCTCCCCGGGGAAGGCACCCGCCTGATCGTGCAGCTGCAAAGCGCCGGACGCCCCGGCAAGGGGGCGCGGCTCAGCACCGATATCGTTCTGAAGGGACAGGCCATGCTGCTGCAACCGGATCGCGGGGCGCATGGCCTGTCAAAAAAGGTCAGAGGTGCGGAGCGCTCCCGCCTCGAAGCCCTGCTTGCCCGCCTGCCGGAACAGCCGCCGGTGCTGTTGCGCAGCAGTGCCGCCGGTCACAATGATGCTGCGCTTGAGGCGGAATACCACCGCCTCGTCACCCGCTGGGAGACCATCCGACAGCGTGCCGAGGCACGAAAACGCCCCGGCATGCTGGAAGAAACCGGCGCGCCCGAGCATCTTCTTGCTGAATTTTCCGCCCGGGAACCGGCAGAAATTCTGGTTGAGGGCGGCGCGCTCGCCGCCCGCCTGCGCCGGTGGTGCCGGGAACAGCTACCCGCCATGAGTGAACGGATACGGGTTCATCAGGGGGCACAATCCCTGTTCGATACCTATGATGTGGATCATCAGCTTGACGAGGCGCTCTCCCCCACCGTTTCACTGCCATCGGGCGGCACCATTGCCATCGAGCCCACCCAGGCGCTCACCGCCATCGATATCGACAGCGGCGGCACCGGCAGCGGCCGCAGCCAGCGCGACACCCTGCTCAGAACCCTGCGCGAGGCCATGACGGAAATCGCCCGTCAGATCATGCTGCGGGATCTGGGAGGCATCATTGCCATCGACTGCCCGCATCTTGAAACCCCGTCTGACCGGCAGGCCGCCGGGCAATGGCTGAAAAAGGCCCTGGAAACCGACACCGCACCGCGGCGCATTCTGGCGATGAACGATCTTGATCTGATCGTCATGACCCGCCGCCATGGCGGCATCCCCCTCCATCACCGCTACCTTTTACCGGCCGCACCCCGCCAGGCGCCCCGCCTGACCGCCATTCGCCTGTTGCGCAGGGCCCGCGCCGAAGCCCCCCGCCATGCGGGCAGGATACTGCACATCACCTGCGCCCCCGACATCGCGGCCTGTCTGAATAAGGCCATCCTCTCAGCCTTGCGCGAACGCACCGGATGCGCCATAGAGGTGACCGGGGATGCCGGGCGCGCCCCCGGCGATTACGATCTGACGTTCAGAGACGCCCGGGATGATGAGCGAGACCATGAGCAATAAACCGGAAACCGGCCCGACCGTGAAAAAGCGGCCCGCCCCGCGCCCCTGCCCCATCTGCAGACAGCCGGCCACTGAACGGTTCCGCCCTTTCTGCAGCCGCCGCTGCGCCGATATCGACCTCGGCCGCTGGTTCAAGGGCAGTTATGCCATCAGCGATGACAGGGGCGGAGAGGACCTGGGCGGGATGGGAGAAAAGGAAGACGGCGAATAGGAATTTTTTTGCGCCGAAGCTATGGACAAGCCCCGCCAATTCCCCTATTAAATCACCCGCGCCGCAACGGCGCGCACGGCTTGCAACAGCCACGCCCAGGTAGCTCAGTTGGTAGAGCAGCGGACTGAAAATCCGCGTGTCGGTGGTTCGATTCCGCCCCTGGGCACCATTATCCGCATTTTACATCCCTTTTTTTGATTTCAGCATTTTCTGAATCACCTGGGAGCGGCGGGCTGATCTCCTTCCGGGAAAGTATCGAGCGATCCGGAGGAAAGAATACGCGCACCGTTGTACCTGCGCCCTCCTGGCTTTCGACCTCCAGCCGGCCGCCATGCATCCTGACCAAATTCTGCGTTATCGGCAGTCCCAGACCGATGCCGTCGTATTTTTTGTTGTGCGCGCTTTCCACCTGGCCGAAAGGCGCCATCGCCTTTTCCAACCCCTGTTCGTTCATGCCGATACCCGTATCGGTGAGCACGATCCGCACGGCCCGGTCTTCACCACTTTCCGCTGAAAGAACGATCTTCCCTCCCTCCGGGGTGAATTTCACCGCATTGCTGAGCAGGTTAAGCAATATCTGCCTGAAACGGCGGGCATCAGCGCGAATATGCGGCAGGCTATCAGGAACATCCGTCACCAAGCGGATATTCTTTCGCAAAATGCGCGGCACGATCAGATGACATGTGTTTTCAATAAATCCGGCAACATCGATAATGTCCTCACTGAGTTCAATTCTGCCGGCCTCGATCGCCGAAACGTCAAGAATATCAGTGATCAGCTCAAGCAGATGTTCTCCCGATATTTTGATATCCTGTATGTATTCGCGATATTGCGCATGGTCCAACGGCCCGAAGGTTTCCTGCAGGATGATGCCGGAAAAACCAATAATCGCATTCAAAGGCGTGCGCAGTTCATGGCTCATATTCGCCAGAAATTCCGACTTCGCACGGCTGGCGGCCTCAACCTGTTCCTTGGCTTTCTGCAATTGGCGCAGTTCCGACGTCCGTTTCTCTATGGTTTCACGGAGAAGCTGCTGATATTCCAGATTGACCAGCGCCTGGGAAATCAGCGGTACGAAGCGCTGCATCATCGCCAGATGCTGCCGCGAGAAAAACGCCCGCCTGTGATGCGTGAAGATAAAGATCCCTTTCCTGTTTTCCGTCAGAAAAGAAGCATGGATGGCTGAGCAAACCCCTGTCCGCACCGCGGCAGGTTGTTCCCGCCATTCGGGGATTTTACCGACATCGAAGGAAATAACCGGCTCCCCGGCGAAAACCCGCCTGAAAACATTTCCCGGCCGCCAGACAATATCTTCGAACTGCGCGGAAGTGCTGATAATGGTTTTCAGGTCACCATCGGCGCGCAACAGCAGAACAAACCCGTCATCAAACGGCAGCAAAGAGCGCATGACACCAAACAACTGATCGAACATTTCCTCCAGCGACCGTGCCGAAGAGAGGATATGCAACCCTGACAGCAGACTTTCCGCTGTTTCACGCAGGGTTTTTTCCTGTTCGCGTGCTCTTTCCAGTTTAACGAGGGTTTCGTAAAGCTCTTCTCTGTCGTAATCGGAAAAATCAGTCATTGCCGCCGCCGTGGTCCTATTTTCCGAAGACAACGAATGAAATCATCAGATTTCCGTGCTGGTTCTGACCGGTCAGAAAACATCCCTGCTCGCCAAAAGTGAATGCGCCGAGAAAAGGATGCCCGTCCAGCACCTCATTAATCGAGGCCACAACCTTGTCCATTTCAGAATGCACAGCAAGCATGCAGCCGGCACAGTAAATCGCCAAAGCCCCGGAAATCCGGTCCGCATCCATGCTGCCTGAGGACAACGCATCGGCGGCCACGCGGCCCGCACGGGATGTCAGGCTATCAACGGAACCGGACATCAGGGCGACCTGTTCACCTTCCCGCACTTCTGAAAACAGGGTCAGAAACCCCTCAGGCGTAATGCTGTCCGGATGCGACAGGGCATAGCAGGGCACACCATCAATGGATGCCGCCATGCGCCCCAACGGATACAATGTGGTCTGGGCCAGCACATTGCCGCCGCCGTTCAGAAAATCCGCCACCACGCCACCGGCCCAGTCATTGTAAACTTCCGCCGCCGGCCGGCCGTCTATTTCCATGAGCAGACGGCTATTTGCGCGTGTAACGATACCTGTGTGACGGGTAGGCACATAACCGCTGTGAAAGGCATGGGACACTTCGACAGAGGGGAACATGGCAACCACGACCACCGCGTCATCGAAAACCTCGCCACCGGCGATCTGCTTCCAGCCACCCGTCACATCGTTATCGGCGGAACTGCCACCCAGAACGGGCACATCGCCACCGAGAACGGCTTCTATACCCTTCAGCACGGCCTCTTCCTGACCGGGGGCTGCCGCCAGCCAGACAAGAGCGGGCATTTCACCGGAACGCCCGGCATTGTCCAAAGCCTTTTCCACGGCCTCACCCGCCGCCTGCCGCGGATTGTTCCCCATGGGGACGGCGCCAATACCGTAAGCCCCCTGTCTGTCATCAAGCGCCAGTAACCCCAGCCCGTGGCCATCCCGGCTGCAGAACCCCTTTTCTGTCATCACCCCCATGCAGGATGTACTGCCCAAAAATGGGGTATCACCAAAATATTCTCTGGCTTCCGATGCCAGAACGGTTGAATCATGCAGTGCCGAATATCCGGCGATCACAAGGCTGAAGCCACCGGCCGGAAATTTTCCAAGCTTTTCTGCAGCCTCATCGAACGCCTGAAGCGTATCAGCAGCCTCCGAACATGATGTGACAATTTTCATTCCCGAAACCCTGACTGCGTTTTCCAAAATCCGATATGCGACGCCCCTGCCTCTGCAGCAAGGACCTTTCATTCAACCCCGCGTGAACCGTCTTGAGCATCCTCGTGAATCATATGCCACAGAAGGTTCCCGATGCATTAACGCCCGGGCATTCGCCCCCTCACAAACAAAGACTGCGCGCATTCACCTTTCGTTAATCATGCACGGGCAAACTACCTTTAAGTGTGATCTGCCATCCAATGGCATGAGCATGGAAAAGATAAACTGAAGACCTATAAAGGTACGATGATGGAAACACAGCTCGACCCGCAGGAAATGCGGACACGCCTCTCCTTCATGGAGATCGGCGAACACACCGCCAATGCCCTTCAGCAAGCCTGGCCCGTTATCGATGCGGCCCTGGAAAGCATCCTCGACGGGTTTTATGCGCGCATCATGGCCGCCCCCGATACGGCAAAAATCATCGGCAAGCCTGAGCGCATATCCGGGCTGAAACAATCCCAGCGCCAGCATTGGCAGGCGATCTTTTCCGGCAGGTTCGATGCCGAATACGCCGCCCGGGTCAAAACCATCGGCATCACCCATGCCAGGATCGGCCTGTCGCCGCAATGGTATGTCGGCGGCTACACCTATGCCTTCAAGGAAATGCAGAAATGCCTGGTACGGGCATTTGCCAACGATCCCGAGCGTCTGAGTGAGATTCTCGAAGCCGCAACCCAGGCGATCATGCTGGATATGGAACTGGCGATCTCGGTTTATATCGAGCGCGAGGAGGAAACCCGCAAAGCCGACCTCATCAAGCTGGCCGACAAGCTGGAGGAAGAGGTTCAGACAGCGGTCGAAATGGTCGTCGGCAAAAGCGGGGAAATCACCCAGGTCAGCGAATCCATTTCCGATATTCTGGGCACGGTAAATGAACGCTCCTCGGCAATGAATGAAGCATCCCAGATGACCAATGACACAATCAAGACCGTCGCCAGCGCCGCACAGAGCCTTTCGGAAGCCGAACGCCTGATCAAGGAGGAAGTGCGAAAATGCTCCGAGGTTGCCGATCAGGCGGTTCAGGAAACCAATGTCGCGGATGAGCGCATTCAGGATCTCTCACGCGTCGGCCAGCAGATCAGCGATGTGGCCAAACTGATTTCTGAAATTGCCGGACAAACCAACCTTCTGGCGCTGAACGCCACGATCGAGGCCGCCCGAGCCGGTGAGGCCGGAAAAGGCTTCGCCGTCGTCGCCAATGAAGTGAAGGCCCTGGCCACCCAGACCAGCAAGGCCACGGGTGAAATCGCCAATAATATTGCCGCCATTCAGGCAGCAACCGACGAAGTCTCCCAGGCCATCACCCGCATTGGCAGCACCATCAACCGGGTGGAGGAAACCAGCTCGGCCATTGCCGATGCCGTCGAACAGCAATCGGCCGCCACCCATGAAATCACTGTCAGTGCACAGCAAGGGGCCCAGGGCACCCAGCAGGTGGCCGAAGGCATCGACGATGTCGCGGGGGAAATCTCCCAGACAACCGGGCTGGTGCAGACACTGTTCGGCAACTCGGCGGAAATGTCCGGCGATATCCGCAACCTGCATGAAACGGTGCAGGACATCATGGTCACCCTCCGCGCCCATGAGGCCTTCGATCGCCGGGAATATAAACGCCATCGCGTCAATATGCCCGGCACGGTCACGGCCAGTAGCGGCGATACCTTCAAGGCGGATGTCATCGACATTTCCGAGGGCGGGTTTTCGTTCTCTCAGACTCTGGACCTGCCCCCTGATGCCATTGTCACGCTGAGCATGGCCCGTTTCAGCAGCCAGCTGAAGGCGCGCTTCGTGCGCAATAGCGAGGATCGGGCCCATTTCGCCTTTGCACTCGGCGCCGATGGCAAAAAAGAGCTGAACGATTTCATTCAGGATCTGCTGGCACAGGATGCCATGGTCGCCTGAAACCGGCCGCGATGCCACAGGCTGGGGGATACCCGGTCAGACACGATCACGGGTTTCGCGGTAACTCGCGAAACCCGCATCCTCATGCCTGGCTTCGATACCTGCAAGGATGCAGCCGACACGGCTTCCTTCCGTTGCATCGGCCAGAGGCAGCGACAGGCGGCTGAAACGGCGGATGGACTGCCAGGGATATTCAATGACCGTGTAATGAGGCTGCCCGCCCAGGGCGACCTCATCCAGCCAGTGGAACAGCCTGACGCTGAAATCATCATCGCTGAAGACCTCATCCAGAAAACATCCGGTCCAGTCCCGGCCAAGCAGTTCAACGATTGTGGTCCCGATCACCCGGTAGCGATAACGGGGCCGGTCGTCCTGCCAGAGCACATCGATCAGGGAAATCTTCGGCAGCGCAAAGGATATGGAGAAAGGCAGCCCCATTTCCTCCCGGCCGGCCATGGTCTTCCCCTGCCTGCATTCATCCCAGACGGCATAGAGCCGCTGCAGAACAGGCTCGGCGATATCATCCTGTTTCAGCATTCTTCCTCCCGGTGACAAGGAAGAATCCTTCATGGAGCGCCGTCAATCAAGACTTTTTTCCTCTACTTCGAATAAATCGCCCGAAAATCGTTCACATTTGTCAATGTTGGCCCTGAAACAATCAGGTCATTCAACCTGTAAAAGAAACTGTATGAATCATGATCTTTTAGAAATTGTTGCGGTGAAATTCCTGAACATTTCAGTTTTTCGAATGTATCCGGTCCCATAATCGCCCCGGCATTGTCTTCGGATCCGTCAATGCCATCGCTATCGCAGGCCAGCGCCCATATACCGGCCCCGGGCCCCAGCGCCGTCAGAAAGCCCAGCAGAAATTCACCATTGCGCCCACCACGACCGGCCTTGCCTGTAACCGTAACCGTTGTTTCCCCGCCGGAGAGGATGACACAGGGCCGGGCGAGCGGCTGATCATGGCGCTGGGTTTGCCAGGCGATGCCCGCCATCGCACGGCCCACCTCGCGCGCCTCGCCCTCGATGGCATCGCCAAGAATCATTGCCTCAACCCCCTGGCTACGGGCATGGGCGG
>CAYXDL010000110.1:0-7424 GCA_964463775.1 uncultured Hyphomicrobiales bacterium | reverse complement strand
AGCTCGGTCAGATTGGGGTGGCGGCCCAGCCCCTTGACCAGGCGTTCGTATTCTTCCTCATTCAGGCCGTGTTCGGCGATGACGGCCTTGTCCAGGGGGGTATTGGTGTTCATGCCACGGCCTCCAGCAGGCTTTCGAACATCGCGCGTCCGTCGGTGCCGCCGAGGCGCGGATCGCAATAGCGTTCGGGATGGGGCATCATGCCCAGCACATTGCCGGTTTCATTCAGGATGCCGGCAATATCGTTGCGTGAACCATTGGGGTTGGCCTTGCCGCCGGGGGTGCCGCCGGCATCGGTGTAGCGCAGGATGACACGGCCTTCTCCCTCCAGACGCTCCAGTGTGTCGTCATCGGCAAAATAATTGCCGTCGTGATGGGCGACAGGGATCCGGATCACTTGGCCATGGGCATAGCGGCGGGTGAAATCCGTATCGGCGTTTTCGATGCGCAGATGTACATCGCGGCAGACAAAGCGCAGATTGACATTGCGCATCAGCGCACCCGGCAGCATGCCGGTCTCGGTTGCGATCTGAAAACCGTTGCAGATTGCCAGAACACGCACGCCGCGTTTCGCCTGGCGGATGACATCGCGCATGATGGGCGAGTTGGCGGCCATGGCGCCCGAGCGCAGATAATCGCCATAGGAGAAACCGCCGGGCAGGATGATCAGATCGCTTTCGGGAACGGTGCTGTCGCGGTGCCAGACCCTGTTTACCGTGCCGCCGCAGACGGATCGGGCGGCGACGCAGGCATCCCTGTCGCAATTGGAACCGGGGAATACAATAACGCTGGTGCGCATCTTTCCTGAGCCTTCACATGTTGCAGGTCGGATGAAAACGAAACAGGCCCGTCATTGCATCGGGGCCTGTTTTTTTACCATGGAGCTGTCATCGGCGCGTTCATTCGGTAATTTCGATGGTGTATTTTTCGATCACCGTATTGGCGAGCAGCTTCTCGCACATCTCGCCGACCTGGCGACGGGCCTCCTGTGCATCGGCGCAGTCGATGTCCAGTTCGATCAGCTTGCCCTGGCGGACATTGCCGATACCGGTGAAGCCGAGATTTTCGAGGGCATGTCCGATGGCCTTGCCCTGGGGATCGAGTACGCCGTTTTTCAGCGAGATATATACCCGTGCCTTCATGATGTCCGTTCCGGTCTGATGTTGCGCTTTCGTTGGTCAGTGAACGACCTGGTTATGCGTATGATCGCCATTGCCGTTTTCCGGCAGGATGCCAAGGCGCAGGGCCACTTCCCGATAGGCATCGGCGACACCGCCCAGATCCTGACGGAAACGGTCCTTGTCCAGCTTGTTGCTGGTCTTGATATCCCACAGGCGGCAGGAATCCGGGCTGATTTCATCGGCCAGCAGGATGCGGAGCTGATCGTTTTCGATCAGGCGGCCGAATTCCAGCTTGAAATCGATCAGGCGAATGCCGATGCCGTAGAACATGCCGCAGAGAAAATCGTTGATACGCAGGGAAAGCTGCATGATTTCGTCAAGCTCCGGCGGTGAGGCCCAGCCATAGGCGGTCAGCACGTCCTCGGAGACAGGGGGATCGCCGAGTTCGTCGTTCTTGACACAGAATTCGATGACCGAGCGCGGCAGGGGGCTTCCTTCGGGCACGCCATAGCGCTTGGTAAAGGAACCGGCGGCGACATTGCGCACGATCACTTCCAGCGGGATGATGTCCACCTTGCGTACAAGCTGTTCGCGCATGTTCAGCCGGCGGATGAAATGGGTCGGGATCCCCATTTCGTTCAGGCAGGTGAAGATATGTTCTGAAATGCGGTTGTTCAAGACGCCCTTACCGTCAATCACCGCTTTCTTCTGGGCATTGAAGGCTGTGGCATCATCCTTGAAATACTGCACCAGGGTTCCCGGTTCCGGGCCTTCGAAGAGAATCTTCGCCTTGCCTTCATAGATCTGTCTGCGGCGTGAAGGCATATATGCACCTCATGAGAGAGTTGTCGCACCATCGGCGGGTGTTGTTCCCGCCTGTCGGAAAGCGAATTCCCGGCGGCTGCGAACAAGGAGGGAAGGCAGCCTGCCAAGGCGCGCGGAACATAGCCTATTCGCATCCGGATGACAACGCGCGGCAAAAATATTTTATCTGCCGAAACAATGCTGGGAATTGCGGCGGCGCGTTCTTACATGTTAAGCAGTGACGAAAAGCAATTCCCGGCCCCTGTGCTGCCCGGGCAGACATGACGGGGAACGGATCAACAGAGATCAGGAGACAGGCTTTCATGAGCGGTTTGAGCGAGCGTGAACAGGCATTCGAGAATAAATTCGCCCATGACGATGAAATTCGTTTCAAGGTCATCGCCCGGCGCAACAAGCTGCTGGGCCTGTGGGCGGCCGAACAGATGGGGCTGACTGCCGACAAGGCGGAGGAATACGCCAAGGAGGTGGTGACGGCCGATTTCGATGAGCCGGGCGAGGAGGATGTGTTCCGGAAAGTTTATGGTGATCTCAAGGCCAGGGGGCTGGAGATTTCCGAGCATCGCGTCCGCCGCCGGATGGAAGATCTGATTGTCGAGGCGAAAAACCAGATCATGAACGAAGTCTGATCGCTTCAGGCTTGGCACGCATTGGCCCGGTTGTCCGACCGGGCCTTTTTCTTGCGGATCCGTATCCTTGCCGGTAACTGAGGACGGGGGCATGATCATCATGCCGGCGCAGGGGCTGCGGCGGGGGGCATGGCCTTGTTGTTTTGTTTGTCCTGAAGTGTTTATAGTAGCCGACCGAACGACCGTTAGCAGGAACGCCGATGTCCATGCCCTTGCCGAAAAGCCCTGACAATTCGACCCGGGAGAAACTGCTGCAACTGGCCGAGCGCCTGTTTGCCGAAAAGGGTTTTTACGGCACCAGCATCGGCCGTCTGGCCAGCGAGCTGGGGATTGCCAAGGCCTCCGTCATGCATCACTTTCCCAGCAAGGGAAAATTATACGGGGAAGTGCTGGCCCGCCTGGCCCGCGACATGGAGGAAAAGGTCGCTGAACCCCTGCGCGGCGAGCAGGACATGGAAAGGCAGTGCCGGCTGCTGATCGTGCTGCTGGTGAAGTGGACCTTCGCTTCAGAGGGGTATTCGCGGCTGATGATCCGCGAGATGATGGACAATGCCGAACGCGTCAAGACCGCATCGAAATGGCTGCTGGCGCCGGTACTCTCCGAATTGTACGATCTCGTTGAGAAAGGGCAGGAGGCCGGGGTCATCCGTCCCATGCCCCCGGCCATGTTTCTTGAGATCGTCATGGGAACCTGCGGCTTTCATCTGATCGACCGGCCCTCTTCCATCGGCAATCTCGGCCGGGAAGCGGCCGAGCAGCTCTGGCGCGATTTTCCCGAGCTGATCGTACCGGTGCTGGAACGGGCCCTTCTGTGTGTTCCGCGGGTTTCCTGAAAAACGCCTGTCAGCCTTCCTCGCCGAAAACGCGCCTGAAGATGTAATCCACGTTCTTGGTGTGGTAGCTGTCATCGAACAGCGATTCTAATGTTTTCTCATCGAGGGCCGCGGTAACATCCTTGTCCTGTTTCAGCAGGTCGAGGAAGCTGACCCGTTTCTCCCATACCTGCATGGCGTTTCGCTGCACCAGGCGATAGGCTTCCTCGCGGCTGATGCCGGCCTGGGTCAGAGCCAGCAATACCCGCTGGGAATGAACCAGCCCACCAAGAAGATCGAGATTCCTGCGCATGTTCTCCGGATAGACAACCAGTTTTTCGATGACACCGGTCAGGCGGGCCAGTGCAAAATCAAGCGTGACGGTGGCATCAGGGCCGATACCCCGTTCGACCGAAGAATGCGAGATGTCCCGCTCGTGCCACAGGGCGACGTTTTCCATCGCCGGAACCACGGCCATGCGCACCAGCCTGGCCAGGCCCGTCAGATTTTCGGTCAGAACAGGGTTGCGCTTGTGTGGCATGGCGGAGGATCCCTTCTGTCCGGGGGAAAAATATTCCTCGGCCTCCAGCACTTCAGTGCGCTGCAGATGGCGGATTTCAACCGCGATACGCTCGATGGACGAGGCGATGACGCCAAGGGTGGCAAAGAACATCGCATGACGGTCGCGCGGAATGACCTGGGTGGAGATGGTCTCCGGCTCCAGGCCCAGCTTGCGGGCCACATGTTCCTCCACGCGCGGATCGATATTGGCGAAGGTGCCGACAGCGCCCGATATGGCGCAGGTGGCGATGTCGCGCCGTGCATTCAGCAGTCTTTCGCGGTTACGGGCAAATTCCGCATAGGCACCGGCCATTTTCAGCCCGAAGGTGACGGGTTCGGCATGAATGCCGTGGCTGCGGCCGATACACAGGGTGTATTTATGTTCCATGGCGCGTTTTTTCAGGGCTGCGAGCAGGGCATCGATATCCTCAAGCAGGATATCCGCCGCCTGGACAAGCTGCACCGCCAGGCAGGTGTCGAGCACGTCGGAGGAGGTCATCCCCTGATGGACAAACCGGGCCTCAGGGCCGACATGTTCGGCCAGGTTGGTCAGAAAGGCGATGACATCGTGCTTGACCTCGCGCTCGATCTCGTCGATCCGCTCGACCTCGAAAGCCCCGTATTTCCAGACCTTTTCCGCCGCTTCGCGCGGAATGACCCCAAGCTCGGCCTGGGCGTCGCAGGCATGGGCTTCGATCTCGAACCATATTCTGAATTTGTTTTCGGGCGCCCAGATTGACGCCATTTTCTCGCGGGTATAGCGGGGGATCATGATCTTTCCGTCCAGTCATGGTGCCGCCGCTCCATTGGCGGCGGCCGGCGTTGCACCTGATGCGCCTTCGCGCGCCGCCTGACTAGCATTAAACCCGCAATGTCTCAAGCCGGGGGATGCACATGGGGGGAAGAGATCTGTTTACGAGGGGTTTTTTTCCGCATCGGCCAGCGCCTTCAGCAGGTCGATGGCCCGCTGGCGCAGTTCGGGATCCCTGATGCGGCTGAAGGCGCGCAGGGCCTCCAACAGATGGCGGTCATCAATCGCCGATAACGGGTCCGCTGCCGCGTCACTG
The DNA here is from genome assembly GCA_964463775.1 of uncultured Hyphomicrobiales bacterium. GTDB lineage: Bacteria > Pseudomonadota > Alphaproteobacteria > Minwuiales > Minwuiaceae > JALXAG01. The sequence continues at coordinate 2,412 of CAYXDL010000110.1, read as the reverse complement.
CCCGCCTTGGTTTTGTCGCCCTCTTCATAGCCCTCATAAAAAAAGCCTATGGGAACCTCAAGGATCCGGCTGATACGGTAGAGGCGGCCGGCACCGATACGATTGGTTCCGGTTTCGTATTTTTGTACCTGTTGAAAAGTAATCCCCAAAAACTCGCCAAGCTTTGCCTGACTGATGCCAAGCAGAGTGCGCCTTTTTCTTATTCTGGGTCCGACATGGGCATCAATTGGATCCGGCCGTTTTGGGTGACGACCCGTGTTCATTTCTCTTCCCGTGACCCCGTCGCCCCTTGTGTTTGCTTTTTTCGGGGCGATATTGTGAAATTTTATTTTGACGGCGATGAAGGTGAAGCAAAATGCGCCAGGGCGTCAACGGCTATTTATGCTTAACAGTTAAAATTATTCCTTAGATCGGTAGTTCCTTTGTACTAATCTCGCTATAATGGTATTTGCTCTCATCCGGGAGCCATTTTGGATTGCATGTTAACCATAATTCTCATATGCGGATTTACCGCATACCCTATAAGCCAAGCCCCGGCGGAAATGATTCGATAATTTGCCCGTGAGGATAAAGCGCTGTGTTGCCGGCTGCTCTTATCCCGCCCGGTATTTCGCCATGATCAGATCAAGGCGGTCATTGCCGAAATACATGTCATCGCGGTCTATGAAGATGGTGGGAGAGCCAAATCCGCCGCGATCGGCCAGTTCCTGCGTATTTTCGCGCAGACGATCCTTGATGGCCTGTTCCTTAAGGGCGGTGAGAAAGGCTTCCTGATTCAGCCCGCACTTTCCAGCCAGCGCTGCCAGGATTTGCGGATTGGCGATATCGGCGCCGTCGCGCCAATAGGCTTCGAACACCTTTCGGGCATAGGCCGGCAGCATATTCTGATCCTGGGCATACAGGGCACCGCGCATGGCGGCGACGCTGCTGACGGGAAAGAGTTCCGGCCAGTTGATTTCCAGACCCTGCAGTTCGCACCAGTCCCGAAGATCCTTGTGCATATAGGCTATTTTTTCCGGTACCGGATTTTCGCGGTTGTAATAGACGGACGGGTTGACCTGGTTGAAGATGCCGCCGATCAGGATGGGCCGCCATTCGATTGTGGCGGCGATCATTGCGGCCACCTTTTCGATGCGTGCGAAAGCAAGGTATGTCCAGGGGCTGGAGCAGTCGAAGAAGAATTCAAGCCGGCGCATGGCGGGGCCTCCTACAGCAAGCCGAGATTGCGGAAACTGACATGGCCCTTGCGGGCGATGACCAGATGATCGTGCAGTTCAATGCCGACGGCACGCAGGGCATCGCGGATGCGCCGGGTCATTTCCAGATCGGCGGCCGAGGGCGTCGGATCGCCCGAGGGGTGATTGTGCACCATGATAACGGCGGCAGCTTCATGGGCCAGGGCGCGCTTGAGCACTTCGCGCGGATAGATCGGGGTTTCGTCGATGGTGCCCTGCTGCTGGATCTCCTCGGCGATCAGGGTGTTGCTCTTGTCCAGAAACAGAAGGCGCAGTTGTTCCACCGGTTCCCGGGCCATTGCGGCATGACAGTAATCGAGCAGGGCCCGCCAGGAGGAAAGGACATTGCGTTCATGCACCGGGGCCTTGATGATTTCCTCGGCCATGGCACGGCAGGCCCTGATGGCTGCGATGGCCGCATCCCCGACGCCGTCAACGGCGGCCAGCTGCGCGGTATCTGCGGTTGCAACCCCGCCAAGAGAGCCGAAGGTCTTGAGCAGGCGCTTGGCCAGGGGTTTGACATCGCCCCTGGGCGCGGCGGCGAAAAGGATCAGCTCCAGCAGTTCGTAATCGGCCACTGCCGCCCGCCCGCCGTCGAGAAAGCGGCGGCGCAGCCGTTGGCGATGTCCTTTCGCGTGGTCAGTCACGGCCTGTTTTCGTCATCGGCATCACTCATACATAAGGGGGGTGGTGCCATCCTTTCGGGGACAGGGTGAAGATCTCATAGCCGTCATCGGTCACCCCGATCGAGTGCTCGAACTGCGCGGAGAGGGATTTGTCGCGGGTTACCGCCGTCCAGCCGTCATCGAGCATCTTTACCTGATATTTCCCCAGGTTGATCATTGGTTCGATGGTAAAGAACATGCCTTTTCTGATTTCCGGCCCTTCGCCGGGGCGCCCGTAATGCAGAACATTCGGTGAATCGTGGAAGACCCGGCCCAGACCATGGCCGCAGAAATCACGCACGACAGAGCAGCGCTGCTTTTCCGCGAAGCTCTGGATTGCATGGCCGATATCGCCGAAATGCGCGCCGGGGCGCACAACCTCGATGCCGCGCATCATCGCCTCATAGGTTACGCTGACAAGACGGGCTGCCTTTACTGAGGGTTTGCCGGCGAAGAACATACGGCTGGTGTCGCCGTACCAGCCGTCGAGAATGACGGTGACATCGATGTTG
>CAYXDL010000109.1:0-7426 GCA_964463775.1 uncultured Hyphomicrobiales bacterium | reverse complement strand
GTGCGCGGGGCCAGGGCGACCGGATAGGCGGCCAGCAGGGCCTGCTGCAGGAGCCGGGTCTGGTGTGCCACCTCGTCGGCGCCGGCACGCCGGTCGATCAGTCGCTGCAGGCGGGCGGCCTCCCGATCATGGGCCTGTTCGACAATGGTGAGGATGTCATCCATGATCGCCGCCAGATCATAGCTTTTCGGCGTGTAAACGGCAGCGATGCCGTCGCGCTTCAGTGCCCTGGCATCCTCATCGGGGATGATGCCTCCGACCACCACCGGCACGTCATCAAGGCCGAGACGGCGCAGTCCCGACAGCACTTCCCGTGCCATGGCGCAGTGAGAACCGGAAAGGATCGACAGCCCGACCACATGCACCCCCTCCTCCAGCGCCGCGGTGACGATCTGCTGCGGTGTCAGGCGGATCCCCTCATACACCACTTCCATGCCGCAATCGCGCGCCGCCACCGCAATCTGTTCGGCGCCATTGGAATGGCCGTCCAGACCCGGTTTACCGACCAGTATCTTGACGGGGCGGGACAATTTCTCTGCCAGCGCCGCGGCACGGGCACGCACCGGCGCCAGCTCATCACCCAGATGGGGCGTGCCGCCGATTCCGGTCGGGGCGCGGTATTCACCGAACACCCCGCGCAGACAGGCGGCCCATTCCCCGGTGGTGACCCCGGCGCGGGCGGCCTCAATACTCGGCGGCATGATATTCCGCCCTTCCTCCGCCGCTTCACGCAATGCCTGCAGGGCCGCCTGAACCCTGGCATCATCGCGCTGGCTGCGCCAGGCATGCAGGCGTTCGATCTGCTCCGCCTCGGCACGTTCATCAACCACCATGATCGCATCCATGCCTTCCGCCGTCAGCGGCGAGGGCGCTGTCTCGGTATAGGCGTTGACGCCGATAACCGTCGTCTCCCCGCTCATGATCGCCTTGACGCGGGCGGTATTGGCTTCGACGAGGGCCCGTTTCATGTAACCGCTTTCCACAGCTGCGATGGCGCCGCCCATCTCCTCGATCCGGCGCAGTTCGGCCAGGGCCTCGGCCTTCAGTTCCTCCACCTTGGCGTCGATGACATGGGAGCCGTCGAAAATATCACCGTATTCCAGCAGATCGGTTTCCATGGCCACAATCTGCTGCAGACGCAGACTCCATTGCTGATCCCAGGGCCGTGGCAGGCCAAGGGCCTCGTTCCAGGCGGGAAGCTGCACGGCCCGGGCACGGGCGCGTTTGGAGAGCACCACCGCCAGCATTTCCAGCAGAATACGGTAAACGTTGTTTTCCGGCTGCTGTTCGGTCAGCCCCAGGGAATTGACCTGCACGCCATAACGGAAGCGGCGGAATTTTTCCTCCTCCACGCCATAGCGTTCGCGCAGGATCTGATCCCAGAGATCGACAAAGGCGCGCATCTTGCAGATTTCGGTCACGAAGCGGATACCGGCATTGACGAAAAAGCTGATCCGCCCGCACAGGGCCGGAAAATCCTTCGCCGCCACCTGGCCGCTGGCGCGCACCGCATCCAGAACGGCAATGGCTGTCGCCAGCGCATAGGCCAGTTCCTGCACCGGTGTCGCCCCGGCCTCCTGCAGATGGTAGGAGCAGACATTGGTCGGGTTCCATTTGGGCATTTCACCATAGGTGAAGCTGACCACATCGGTAATCAGGCGCAGGCTCGGCGCCGGAGGAAAGATATATGTGCCGCGCGAAAGATATTCCTTGATGATGTCGTTCTGTACCGTTCCCTTGAGGCTGGCGCGCTCGGCGCCCTGTTCCTCGGCCACGGCGATATAAAGCGCCAGCAGCCAGGGAGCGGTGGCATTGATGGTCATCGACGTGTTCATCTTCGAGAGAGGGATTCCCTCGAACAGGGTGCGCATATCGCCGAGATGACAGATCAGCACACCGACCTTGCCGACCTCGCCGCGGGCCAGTTCGTGGTCGCTGTCATAACCCGTCTGTGTCGGCAGATCGAAGGCGACCGACAACCCGGTCTGTCCGCGCTTCAGATTGGTGCGGTAAAGCGCGTTCGAGGCCGCCGCCGAAGAATGCCCGGCATAGGTGCGGAACAGCCAGGGGCGATCCTTTTTCGGTTTCTCTGCCGGCCTTGCCGCCTTGTCCTCAGCCTTGCTCATCGCGCATCCCTCGCTCTTCGCCCTGCCCTTCCGCCCGGCCATCCTCTCCGCCCCGGCACCTTCCCGGTATCTGCCGGTCCAATCCCGTGCCACTCACGGCTCCTTGCCTGCCGGATCCGCTCCGGAAATTCTTAGCACGGTTCCTTCCGCAGCGCAAAATCGCCCTTTCCGCCAGAACGAATCATGACCATTTCATGGCAGAATCCGCATAACGATATTATATTATTTCCCACACAACCAATTAAAAGATACATTCATTCTTGAAGAGCGATTTTCTAGCAACATACAGATTTTGATGCAATGCAAAATAATTCTTGCATATCCGGCGTTCCTCGCCAATCATTCGGAAAAATCGCCAGTGCGCCGCAACAACAAGTATAATCATCGCCGGTGCCCATGCCAGTTTCAGAGGAGACGACAATGGCCGCAACCGAACAGCAGAACCCGCAGCCGCTCAAGGAGCTCTACGAGGTCGGCGAAATCCCCCCCCTCGGCCATGTGCCGGAGAAGATGTATGCATGGGTCATCCGCCGCGACCGCCACGGCCCGCCGGAACAGGCCATGCAGGTCGAGGTGGTGCCGACACCAAAGGATCTCGACCCGGATGAGGTGCTGATTCTGGTGATGGCCGCAGGCGTCAATTACAACGGCGTATGGGCCGCGCTTGGCACGCCGATTTCCGTTTTCGACGTGCACAAGGCCGAATACCACATTGCCGGCTCGGATGCGGCCGGCATCGTTTATGCCGTCGGCAGCCGCGTGAAACGCTGGAAGGTCGGCGATGAAGTGGTCGTGCACTGCAATCAGGACGATGGCGATGACGAGGAATGCAACGGCGGCGATCCGATGTTCTCGCCCTCGCAGCGCATCTGGGGATATGAGACACCTGACGGATCCTTCGCCCAGTTCGCCAAGGTTCAGGGCCGCCAGCTCATGAAACGTCCCCAGCACCTGACCTGGGAGGAAAGCGCCTGTTATACCCTGACACTGGCCACCGCCTACCGCATGCTGTTCGGTCACCGTCCGCATATTCTGCGCCCCGGGCACAATGTGCTGGTCTGGGGGGCCTCGGGCGGGCTCGGTTCTATGGCGATCCAGCTCATCGCCACAGCCGGCGCCAACGCCATTGCCGTGATTTCTGATGATTCAAAGCGGGACTTCGTCCTCTCCCTTGGCGCCAAGGGCGTGCTGAACCGCAAGGATTTCGATTGCTGGGGACAGCTTCCCCAGGTCAATTCACCCGAATACGGCGATTATCTGAAACGCACCCGCGCCTTCGGCAAGGCCATCTGGGAAATCACCGGCAAGGGCAATGACGTCGATTTCGTCTTCGAGCATCCCGGCGAGCAGACCTTCCCCGTTTCCTGCTTCGTGGTCAAACGCGGCGGCATGGTCGTCTTCTGCGCCGGCACCACAGGTTACAACCTGACTTTCGATGCCCGCTTCGTCTGGATGCGCCAGAAACGCATTCAGGGCAGCCATTTCGCCAATCTGAAACAGGCCAGCCAGGCGAACAATCTGGTGATCGAACGGCGCATCGACCCCTGCATGTCCGAGGTGTTCTCATGGAAGGACATCCCGAAGGCACATATGAAGATGCTCAACAACGAACACCGTCCCGGCAATATGGCGGTGCTGGTATCGGCCCCTGAACCCGGGCTGCGCACCTTCGAGGATACGGTTGACGCCAGCCTGAACTGAAACACGGGGATCATCATGAGCCATTCCACCCCCCTGCCGACGCTGCCGGCATTGCTGGAACATTGCAGCGGTGCCCTTTCCGCCGCCGATGAAATTTTCGCCTGCGCCAGGGACGTGGCAAACACGCGTTTTCGCGCCGCCGACGGGCGCATCGATGCGGCTGCGGCGGAAAAGGACCAGTTCGCCTTCCATGGCCTGGCCTGGCTGGCCACCTATTGCGAGGCATTGCGCCAACTGCGTCATTGGGCGGAAACCTGCGCCTCACCCGGGCCGCTGGAAACAGCCATTCTGGCCTGCGGCTATGGTGAGTATCTGGCCCAGATCGGCGGCGGCATCGCCATGAGCCAGGTGGAGATTGTCCGCCCCGCTGATCTCGGCATCCCGGAAGAGAAGCTGTCGGCCTTCCGCCATCACCCGGATGTGCGCGCCCTGATGACCCTGACAGCACCGGCCCGGAGCCTGATTGCCGATCTCATCGCCGACAGCGCCGATACCGGGGCCTTCGGCGATCCGGGACTCGATGAAACCATGACCATGGTGCGCGAGCAGTTCCGTCGCTTCGCCGAGGAACGCGTCGCCCCCCATGCCCATGAATGGCACCTGCGCGACGAGCTGATCCCGCTGGAGATCATCGGCGAAATGGCGGAGCTTGGCGTTTTCGGCCTGACCATTCCGGAAGAATATGGCGGGCTGGAAATGGGCAAGATGGCTATGTGCGTCGTCTCTGAAGAGCTTTCGCGCGGCTATATCGGCGTCGGCTCCCTCGGCACGCGTTCGGAAATCGCCGCCGAACTGATTCTTGGCGGCGGAACCGAGGAACAGAAACGCCAATGGCTGCCAAAAATCGCCTCAGGCGAGGTGCTGCCCACTGCCGTATTCACCGAACCGAATACGGGATCCGATCTTGCCTCCCTGAAGACGCGGGCAATCCGCGACGGCGACACCTACCGCATCACCGGCAACAAGACCTGGATCACCCATGCCGCCCGCGCCGATGTCATGACGCTGCTGGCCCGCACCGATCCCGAAGAGCCGGGATATCGCGGCCTGTCGATGTTTCTGGCCGAGAAACCACGCGGCAGTGAGGAGGATCCCTTCCCCGCCGAAGGGATGAGCGGCGGCGAGATCGGGGTGCTCGGCTATCGTGGCATGAAGGAATACGAACTGGCCTTCGACAATTTCGCCGTGCCGGCGGCCAATCTGCTCGGCGGCGAGGAAGGCAAGGGCTTCAAACAGCTGATGACAACCTTCGAAAGCGCCCGCATCCAGACAGCGGCCCGCGCCCTCGGCGTCGCCCAGTCGGCATTGGAAACCGGCCTGCGTTATGCCCGCGAACGCATCCAGTTCGCCAAGCCGATCTATGCTTTCCCGCGCGTCAGCGGCAAGATCGCCTGGATGGCGGTGGAAACCATGATCGCCCGGCAACTCACCTATTTTTCCGCCCGGGAAAAGGATTGCGGACGCCGCTGCGATCTGGAGGCGGGCATGGCCAAGCTGCTGGCGGCCCGCGTCGCCTGGTCGAATGCCGACAACGCCCTGCAGATCCATGGCGGCAACGGCTTCGCCCTGGAATATCCGATCAGCCGCATCCTTTGCGACGCCCGCATTCTCAATATCTTCGAAGGTGCGGGTGAAATTCAGGCCCAGGTCATCGCACGGCGCCTGCTGGACTGACTCCATTTCATGCCAGACAAAGAAAAGCCGCCGGAATCCCGGCGGCTTTGTCTTAATTGCATAAATTTTATTTAAAAATTTAAGTAAATACATACCCGATATTACGTCGGAATTATTTACATACCCCTCCATATGTTAACTATATCGCAATAATAAGGCGCTGTAATGCATGAATAAATATTTCTGGCATACCTCTTGCTTTGGGTTTAAGGCAGATTTAATTTCCGTATACGGAGGCAATCATGATCAGAAAATTCCTTCTTGCCGTGGCAATGAGCCTTTCGGCCTTGGCCATGGCCGCACAGGCCGGCGCCACGGTTATCGTCTCCGGTGCCGGAAATACCGCCTGCATTCTCGGCCCCACCGTTGGCGGCGGCTCCTGCACGACTCAGGCCATCAACGCGCATCCGCGCTGGCAGGCGGACAATCCCAATGGACTGGGGGCTGTGTGGGTTTCCTATGCCGATACGGGGCAGCCCGGCAGTGTCCGGGTTCCTTCGAACAGTTCGACACCGATCATGACAGTGACGGAAAGCTTTACGCTCGGCACGGGGGGCGGATTGCTCAATTTTGAAATCTGGGCCGATGATACCGCCGATGTCTATGTCGATGGGGTTCAGCTGTTTGCCGCCAATTTCTCCCAGAATATCTGCGCCGATGGCATCATCGGCTGCGAACCCGGCGAGCAGGGGGTCATCTCCAACTACGCTCTCGGCGCCGGAAGCCACAATATCACCATGTCGATTTACCAGATCGGCGTCGGTCCCTTCGGACTGCTCTATTCCGGTACCGTTTCAGGCGGCGGCAGCCCGCAATCGGTGCCCGAGCCGGCCACTGCCCTGATCTTCAGCGTCGGGCTGCTGGGGCTGGGTATGGCACGGCGTAAACGCCGCGGGTAAGAAAACCGTTACCCGAACCAATCCTTCCCGCACGGGGCGTTTAACACCGCCCCGTGCCTTTACTCATTCATAATGTTCTCATTTTTCAATGACAGCTGCCCTCAGGTCAGCCGGGCCAGCATCTGTTCTGCCTTTTTCAGATCCTCAGGCCGGTTGGCATTGAAGAAAGGATCCACCGGCTCGACCGGCCAGTCAGCGACGGCGACACCATGGCGTTCGCTCCAGACACGGATCTTGCGCAATCCTTCCTCGCGCAATGCCTTCATCAGATCATCGAGAAGGTCCACCCGCCACAACCCGATCACGGGATGGAACCACCCCCCGGACGAGGCACAGGCCAGGGGTGTTCCGGCCATCTCCCGCGCCTCCCACAGGCGCCTCAGCAGATCCGGCGGCAGGAAGGGGGCGTCGCTTGGTACCGTCAGCGCCCAGGCAAACCCGTGATCGCGCGCCCATTGCATGCCTGCGGCAATACCGGCCAGCGGCCCGGCATTGCCTGCCACCGTGTCGGCTATCACCGGCAGGCCGAAATCATCAAAACGCGCGGAATCGCCATTGGCATTCAGCACCACTGCCGCCGTCTGCCCCTGCATCCGCTCGAGGATATGGCTCAGCAGGGGCCGCCCGGCCAATCGGCGCAACCCCTTGTCGCCACCGCCCATCCGGGTGGCCAGGCCACCGGCAAGGATCACCAGCGCTACATCCTCCGTCGGGCAGGAACGGGCCTGTCCGGATGCGGACGGGGACAGCGTCTTCACCTCATTCATGCTCTTCACCCGCATCGAAAATCAGACGTTCCGCCCCTGACAGGCACAGAAAACGCCGTCCCTTGGCCCGGCCAATCAGGGTCAGCCCCGCCTCCCGGGCCAGGGCAACCCCGGATGCGGTAAAGCCAGAACGGGACACCAGCACCGGGATGCGCATCTGCACACATTTGATCACCATTTCCGATGTCAGGCGGCCTGTGGTGTAAAAACTCTTTCCCGCCGCATCGAGGCCATTGAGAAACATATAGCCCGCAATCTT
>CAYXDL010000108.1:0-7432 GCA_964463775.1 uncultured Hyphomicrobiales bacterium | reverse complement strand
CTAGATGAGGAAAAAATGGCTATCAAAAACGTCTCCGACGCCAATTTCGACAAGGAAGTGCTTCAGGATCCGGGCCTGGTTCTGGTTGATTTCTGGGCCGAATGGTGTGGTCCCTGCAAGCAGATCGCGCCGGCGCTGAACGAGATCGCCGCCGAAATGGGTGACAAGCTGACCATCGCCAAGGTCAATATTGACGAGAACCCCAACACGCCGACCCGCTATGGGGTGCGCGGCATTCCGACGCTGGTGCTGTTCCGCGGCGGCCAGGTGGTGTCGACCAAGGTCGGGGCGATGCCGAAAAGCCGCATTGCCGAATGGATTGCCTCTGCCGCCTGAATTCTACCGAAACGGTAAGATAACGCCGCGAATTTGTGTTCGCGGCGTTTTTTATTGCCTCTCCATGCCAAATTGGCAAGTATGTAACCGTTTTGGCTGACCGGAGGGAAGAGGTGGCATGCGTATCGAGGAATATCTGCGGGAAAACGGTCTGACGATTGCCGCCTTTGCCGAGCGTATCGGGGTAAGCGAGGCGGCCATGGGCCGTTATATTGCGGGCAAGCGCACCCCGCGACGGGATATCATGGCCCGTATCATGGCGGAAACCGGCGGACAGGTACGCCATGAGGATATTCTGGCCATGACCGGCGGGGAGGAGGGCATCAGCGCATGGCTGGAACGCCATCCGGAAATCGAGGCCGTCGATCTGCTGTTGTTCGATCTGAACGGAATCGCGCGTGGCAAGCGGGTCGAACGTGCGGCGATGGAGAAGGTGATTACGAAAGGGGTGCGGCTGCCCGCATCCATCTATGCCCTGGATACAACGGGGGAAAACGTCTCCGGCACGGGTCTTGTCTGGCGCACGGGGGATGCCGATTATCCGGTATTACCGGCATCGGGGGATATATGGCCGGTTCCCTGGGCGGCGCGGCCGCTGGCGCAGGTGCTGATGCGCATGGAGGATGGCCGGGGCGGGCCGATCTTTGCCGATCCCCGTGCCCGGCTGGAGGGGATGCTGAAGCGCCTGAACCGCCTGGGGCTGCGTCCGGTGGTGGCGGTGGAGCTGGAATTCTATCTGCTCGATGCCCGCCGCCGTCCGGGGCGGGCGCCGCAGCCGCCGCGCTCATCGCTGACCGGCCGGCGCGAGGATTCGACACAGGTCTATTCGCTGGATGATGTCGCTGATTACGAGGATTTCTTTTCCGAGGTGACGGCGGCCTGCCAGGCTCAGGACATTCCTGCCGATACGGTGGTGGCCGAATACGCCCCCGGCCAGTTCGAGGTCAATCTGCGTCACACGGCCGAGGTGCTGCGCGCCTGCGATCACAGCCTGCTGCTGAAGCGCACCATCAGGGCCATTGCCCGCAAATATGGCATGATTGCCAGCTTTGCCGCCAAGCCTTATGCGGAACTGTCCGGTAATGGCCAGCATATCCATATCAGCCTGCTTGACCGCGATGGCGAGAATGCCCTTCAGGGGGCGCATGTTCATGGCGGCATCGGCCTGTCGGATTTGGCCCTGCACGCTCTGGCGGGATTGCAGGAGCATATGGCCGACAGCATGCTGGCTTTCGCCCCCAATGCCAATTCCTACCGGCGCTTTCAGGCCGGCTCTTATGCGCCGCTGGCGCCAAGCTGGGGGGTGGACAACCGCACCGTGGCCCTGCGCATTCCGGGGGAGGGCGGGGCGGCAACGCGCATCGAACACCGTGTCGCGGGGGCCGATGCCAACCCTTATATACTGCTGACGGTGCTGCTTGGCGCCATTGCCGAAGGCATTGAGAGGAGGTCCGAACCCACACCGCGCATAACCGGCAATGCCTATGAGAAGGTTGCGCCAAGCCTGCCGGCGAGCTGGGAAGCGGCGCTGAATGCCTTCCGCGCCAGCCCCTTTATTGAACGCTGCTTCGGGGCGGATTTCCGCGATCTCTATCACCGGGTCAAGGCGGAGGAACGGGCGAAATTCGAACGCATCATCACCCCGACCGAATATGACTGGTACGTCGATGTGCTGTAAGTGCCGATTTGCCCGGCCGGGGGGCGGGCAGCCGGGATCAGACCAGATCGAAATCGGGCAGGACGCGATCCGGCGGAGTGTGGCCGTCGATGAAGGTCTTGATGTTGATCAGCACCTTCTCGCCCATGTCGATGCGCCCCTCGATGGTGGCGGAGCCCATATGCGGCAACAGCACCACATTGGGCAGTTCCAGCAGCTTGGGGTTGACGGCGGGTTCGTGCTCGAACACATCGAGCCCGGCACCGGCGATGTCACCGTTGCGCAGCATGCGGGTCAGGGCGTTTTCATCGATCACCTCGCCGCGGGAGGTGTTGACGACATAGGCATGGGGCTGCAGATGCTTCAGCCGCCGCGCTGACAACAGGTGATAGGTGGCCGGTGTATGCGGGCAGTTGACGGAGACGATGTCCATCCGTGCCAGCATCTGGTCCAGACTTTCCCAATAGGTGGCTTCCAGCGCCTCTTCCGCCTCGGCAGGCAGACGGCGGCGGTTGTGGTAATGGATGGACAGCCCGAAGGCGCGGGCCCGTTCGGCCACGGCCTGGCCGATACGGCCCATGCCGACGATGCCAAGGCGCTTGCCGGTGATGCGGTGGCCCAGCATATGGGTCGGCGACCAGCCGGTCCAGTTGCCGGCCCGCAGCAGCCTTTCCCCCTCGGTCAGGCGGCGGGGGACGGCCAGGATCAGCGCCATGGTCATGTCCGCCGTATCCTCGGTCAGGACGCCGGGCGTGTTGGTGACGGTGATGCCACGCTGGCGGGCCGAGGCGATGTCGATATGATCGATGCCGGTGCCGAAATTGGCGATCAGGCGCAGATTGGGGCCGGCCTGGGCCAGAATGGCGGCATCGATGCGGTCGGTCACGGTGGGAACGAGGATATCGGCTTCTTTCACGGCGGCGATCAGTTCCGCCTTGCTCATCGGCTTGTCCTCGATGTTCAGCCGTGTGTCGAACAGCTCCATCATCCTGGTTTCGATCACGTCAGGAAGCTTGCGTGTGACGATCACCAGAGCCCGCTTGTTCGACATCAGAAATTTCCCCGCATGTTGGATGATTTCACTCCCCGCTGACTACCAGCCAGGGGCGAAATTGTCCAGAGCTTAGGGAGATGGCCTTACCCGTTCAGACGGGCCTGGCGCAGGGGACGGCATGGCTTTCAGCGCAGCAGTTTCAGTGCCGCGGCATGCAGCGCGGGGGTAGCCGCGGCAATAACGCGCCCGTCCGATTCGAGACCGAGCGGCCGTCCCTCCCAGTCGGTGATGATGCCGCCCGCCCCTTCGATGACCGCAACTAGGGCCAGATAGTCATATGGCTGCAGCCCCGCCTCGATCACCAGATCGCAGAATCCGGCGGCAAGCTGACCATAGATATAGCAGTCACCGCCGAAGCGCCGGAATGCCACGCGGGTACTGACGCGTTCGAAGGCTGCGAGCTCATCGGGTGTGAAGGCATCGGGCGATGTGGTGTAGAGAATGGCGTTGCCGATATCGGTGCAATCGCTGCTGTGGCAGGGCTGCCCGTTGAACAGGCAATGGCGGGTGTCCCCTGTCCAGCGTTCATTCAGGGCCGGCATGTCGATCATACCCTCAAGGACGCGGCCATTTTCCAGACGGGCGAGAAGGCAGCCGAACAGGGGAGAACCGCTGATAAAGGCCTTGGTGCCGTCAATGGGATCGATGACCCACTGGCAGGGGCTGCCCTGCCGTACGCGGCCGCCCTCTTCGCCGAAGATGCCGTCTTCGGGGAAGGATTCGGCAATGGCAGCGCGCAGGCTCTTTTCGATCTCGCGGTCGGCTATGGTCACGGGAGAGTGGTCCGCCTTGCTGTCCACGGTCAGGCGGGTGCGGAAATACTGCCGCGCCAGGGGGCGGATGCGATCCCCCAACCGGTTCATGAATGACAGAATGTCGTTGTTTTCGTCCATTCCCGTGTCCTGCGTCGTTTTCATGCCGCCTGTATACAGGCTCACCCGAATTAAAGCACATATTTTTGCAAAATTGCAAAAAAGAGCACATTTACGCCCTGTCGGCAGCAGCCCTTTTTTCCTTTTGCCCAAGGCAGGATTCGCGATGCTTGTGCCGGGAAGCCGCTGTTTCTATCATGCAGCAATCCTTGCCGGATAAGCGGCGGCGGATGCGGAGAACCGAGGTGCGAATGAAGGATTGCCCGGCAAGCAGGCCCGATGGCGGGAATGATCTCAGGCGACCGGTCAGGAGGATGGCACGTCTGAAGAAGGCGTCTGTTATGGAGGAGGGGCGATGACCTGGTTTCCTGACCGCCACCGTCATATCCTGAACCTGCTGGAGGCTCATGGCCGGGTGGCGACCGAATCCCTGGCGCAGGATCTGAACGTATCGCGCGAAACGGTACGCCGGGATTTTCTCGATCTGGAAGCGCAGGGACTGCTGAAACGGGTGCGCGGCGGGGCTGTGGCCCTTGGTGACGGCGATGACGGCGAGCCGCCCTTCCGCCGGCGAATGAAGGAAATGCGCCGGGAAAAGGAAAGCCTGACTTCATTGGCGGCGGGCTTGCTGCGTCCGGGCCAGAGCTGTTTTGTCGATGCCGGTACCACGACCTCGGTACTGGCGGGGGGGCTGGCGCGGATACCGGATATTCTGGTGCTGACCAATTCGGTTGATGTTGCCCAGTCCATCGCCCGGGTGGAAGGGGAATGCGACGTGCTGCTGCTCGGCGGTCAGATCGACCACGACGTGCCGGGCACCTTCGGCGAGCTGACCCTGTCGCAGGTGCAGCGCTTTCATGCTGATTTTGCATTCATATCGCCGGTCGGGGTGCATCCGCAGGGCGGTGTATATGATTTTCGCCTGAAGGAGGCGGAGGTCGCCGCCGCCATGATTGCCCAGGCCGCAACGGCGGTGGTACTGGCCGATCATTCGAAACTGGGCCGTGACAGTCGTGTCAGGATATGCGACTGCACGGATATCGACATACTGGTGACCGACAGCGGTGCCGATGATGTGGTGCTGGAGCGTTTCAGGCGTGCCGGTGTCGGCGAGGTCAGGACCGCCCGGTAAATTCATGCGGCAACAGCACTGAACGGGGTGATGAAATGAATGATGTGCCGAAACCACGGCCTGCCAGCACGATTCTGCTGCTGCGCGATGGTGAGCGGGGGCTGGAAGTTTTCATGGTGCGCCGTCATCATGCCATTGACTTTGCCTCCGGCGCGCTGGTCTTTCCCGGCGGCAAGGTCGAGGCAGGCGATCATCTGCCCGCCGGCAATGAGGAAGAGGCGGAAGCCGGGGGCGGGGATCGCCCCTACCGCATTGCCGCGATCCGTGAATGTTTCGAGGAGGCCGGCATGCTGCTGGCCCGCCGCGACGGGGCGCTGATCGGCAAGGCGGAAATGATTCGTCTGCGCGGGCGCTATGCTTCGGCGCTGGAGGCGGGCGAATGCACCATGGCGGCGCTGGCGGCGGCGGAGGGACTATCTTTTGCCACCGACATGCTGACGCCCTTTGCCCACTGGATCACGCCGGAAGTTCTGGCCAAGCGTTTCGATACCCGGTTCTATCTGGCGGCCTCTCCGGTGGATGGTGAGCTTTCGCATGACGGGCATGAAAATGTCGATTCCCTGTGGATTCGTCCCGCCGAAGCGCTGAAGCGGGCCGAGGCCGGGGAACTGACCATTGTTTTTGCAACGCGGATGAATCTGGAGATGCTGGCGAAAACGGATGATGTGGCCTCGGCCATTGCCGCGGCGCGGGCGCGGCCGTTACGGGCCATTCTGCCGCAGGTGGACCGCAGCGGCAGCGAGCCGGTGTTGCGCCTGCCGGAAGATGCCGGATATTCGGTTTCAGAGATTCCCTTGAGCCGCATTGGCGGCTGAAAATGCCGGTGGCGGCTGACGGAAGCGGGGGGCGGCGGGATTTTTCTTTACCGGGCCTTTACCCGAGCCCTTCATAAGGGTATGAAGCGCCGCATTAGTGGTTTGCCCATGGATGCCGTTTCCGGATTTGCGTTCAGGCGCGCTTTTCCGGAACCGGCAGCACATAGCCGGAAAGAGGCAATCAATGGCTCAGCAGGAACTCTATCTCGTCTTTGGCGGCACCCTTGCCGATCCCCGCGTCAATGTTTTCACCGACCCGCGCAAGGCGGATATCGTCGGGCTGTATCCTTCCTATGACGAGGCGTTCAAGGCCTGGCAGGCGAAAAGTCAGCAGCATGTGGATGACGCCTATATGCGTTATTTCGTGGCGCCGCTGCACAAGCTGATCAATCCGGACGATCTCGACGCTTCCTGAATGCTGTAATCGCCGTTACAATTGCCCGAAAATTTTTCGGGGGCTCCATGCGCGATTTGCATTTTCCGGGCAGGTCACCTGCCTATGGAATGAACGGTGCGGCGGCGACGTCGCAGCCGCTGGCGACGATTACGGCGATCGATATTCTCAAACAGGGTGGCAATGCCATCGATGCGGCGATAGCCGCCTGTGCGGTGCAGGGGGTGGTGGAGCCGATGTCCACCGGCCCGGGTGGCGATTGCTTTGCCCTGATCCAGCCGCGGGGAAGCGGCAGGGTCATCGGCATCAACGGATCGGGCTGGGCTCCGGCGGCACTGAACATCGACAGGGTGCGCGCCGATGGGCTGTCCGCCATTCCGCTGACCAACAATCCCCATGCCGTCACCGTGCCCTGCGCGGTGGATGCCTGGTGCCGTCTGGCGGAGGATTATGGCCGGCTGGGCATCGACCGGCTGCTGGCGCCCGCCATCCGCTTTGCCGAGGACGGTTTCGTGGTCTCACCGCGCGTCTGGCTTGACTGGTCACGCGCCGAAAGCCGCCTGTGCCAGAATCGCGAGGCGGCGGAAATGTTTCTGCCCGGGGGCAAATGTCCGTCTGTCGGCGATGTCGTCCGTTTTCCGGCGATGGCGGCCGGGCTGCGCGAGATCGCCCGCTACGGGCGGGATGGTTTCTATGACGGCTGGGTAGCCGAGGACATGATCTCAAGCCTGCGGGCCCTGGGCGGAGTGCATACGGGCGAGGATTTCCTTGAAATGCAGAGCGAATATGTCGAACCGCTGCGCCTTGCCTACCGCGGGCGCGAGGTGGTGCAGATTCCACCCAATGGCCAGGGGCTGACGGCCATGGCCATGATCAACATGCTGAAGGGATCCGATCTTTCCTCTCTCGACCCGTTGGGTGCGGAACGTTTTCATCTGGAGGCGGAGGCAACGCGTCTGGCCTATCAGATGCGCGATCGCTATATCGCCGATCCGCGCCAGGCGGAGGTGCCGGTCGATTATCTTCTGGGCGAGGATTATGCCCGTGAGCAGGCGGCCCGGATCGATCCCGCCCGGGCCATGGGGCCGCTGCCGCCGCTGACGACGGCGCGCTATCGCGACACGGTTTATATTTCGGTGGTCGATGGCGATGGCATGGCGGTGTCCTTCATC
>CAYXDL010000107.1:0-7432 GCA_964463775.1 uncultured Hyphomicrobiales bacterium | reverse complement strand
GGTCAAGGGTGGCGGCCTGTCCGGTCAGGCCGGCGCGGTGCGCCATGGCATCTCCAAGGCGCTGACCTATTTCGAACCCGCACTGCGCGGGGTGCTGAAGAAGGGCGGCTTCCTGACCCGCGACAGCCGCGTCGTGGAACGCAAGAAGTACGGCCGGGCCAAGGCCCGCCGCAGCTTCCAGTTCTCGAAGCGCTGATTTCGGATATTGTTGTATCCGTTTACGGAATACGACAGCGAGAATACGGAAAGGGCCGCAGCAGCCGCTGCGGCCCTTTTGCCTGTTTGTCTGTCAGGTCCGTCAAAGTGTCAGCCGGCTTGTTTCTGAAAAGCCTGGACATCGTTATTCAGGGCATGGCCCAGATCGGCCAGCTTGTTCGCCACCGTCAGCACTTCATTCGCTGAGCGTCCGGTTTCCGTCGCACCCTCTGTCAGAAGCTGAATATTGGATGTGACATCGGCGGTTCCGCCTGATGCCTGCTCGGCATTGCGGGCGATTTCCTGGGTGGCGGCGCCCTGTTCCTCGATCGCGGCGGCAATGGCACTCGATGTTTCGTTGATTTGCCTGATGATATCGTTGATTTTCCCGACAGCATCAACGGATCTGTTGGTGGCTTCCTGAATGCTGCTCACCTGGGTGCTGATATCACCGGTGGCAGCCGCGGTCTGGTTGGCGAGGCTTTTGACTTCGGCCGCGACCACGGCGAATCCCTTGCCGGCCTCGCCGGCGCGGGCGGCCTCGATGGTGGCGTTCAGGGCCAGCAGATTGGTCTGATCGGCGATATCCTTGATCAGCTTGACGACCTCACCGATCTTGTCCGCGGTCGTTGCCAGTTCCTGAATCATGTCGCTGGCGTTTTCCGCCTCACTCACCGCTGAGACGGCGATCTGCGATGACTGGTTGACCTGGCGCGATATTTCGCTGATCGACTGCGACAGCTCCTCTGCGGCCGAGGCCACGGCCTGCACGTTGGAGGAGGCACTTTCCGCCGCGGTGGAAATCACCTGAGCGCGTTCGCTGGTCTGGCTCGCCGTCTCCTTCAGGCCCTGAGAGGCGTGATTCAGCTGGGTCGCTGTTGAGGTAATCTCGCCGGAAACCTCTCCCATCGATGTGACGGCCTGATCGAAGTTGCGGGATTTTTCCTCCATCGTCCGCATTGTGCGGTTGATGGTCCGCGCCGCGCTGAGATAAGCGCCGGTCATGCCCTTTTCCGGAATCGTACGGAAGAATTGACCCCGTTCCACATATTCCATGGCCGCCACCGAATCGCGCAGATAGGCATCGGTACGGTCAATGATCAGATTGATGGTCCGCATCAGCTCGCCGGTTTCGCCATCATAATCTTCAAAACCGGTGACCCGGGCTTCGAAATCGCCGGCGGCGACGGCGCGGCAGACCTCCAGCATTCTGCGGATGGCCTCTGAATCGGTCCCCCGTGAGGCGGATTCTGTGGATTCATGCGTCATCTCTTTGTCCTTGCGCGTGTTATCGGGTTGCGTCATCCGCTCCGTTTCCGCCGGGGCAGCGGATTGATTGCTCTTAAAGCGTGTGAACATATTCATCGTAGCTTTTCCCCAGCTTTTGCAGATGTGCATCCATCAGCCTGCAGGAGGCCTGCAGGCCCTCCTTTGCATTTGCATGGCGTTCCTCCTCAGCGCGCAACTGTTGATAAAGCGGTGCGATCTCTTCATCGATGATGCGGCGATCGGGCACCCGCCGGTTTGAATGAAACCCGCAGATATCGCCACTGGCATCCCGGCTGGGTGTCGCATGGGCCAGAACCCAGTAATAATCACCGTTCTTGGTCCGGTTCTTGATGTAAGCGAAAAGTTCCCGCCCGTCCTGGATCGTATCCCACAACAGTTTGAAGATGGCCCGCGGCATATCCGGATGGCGCAGGATGCTGTGTGGCTTGCCCAGAACCTCGTTCTCATGAAAATCGGCAATTTTCAGGAACACGTCATTGGCATAGGTGATGTGTCCCTTGAGATTGGTCTTACTGACGATGATGTCATCATCATCAAAAAACCGCTCTTTTCCTGATAGTTGTTCCGTATGCATAAGTTTGCCCCATTCCTCTATTCTGCCGGATGATTTGGGCAGAAATTCTCCTCTAGTCCATTATGACAATTTTTTTACAAATTCTATAATAAAAGGTAAATGCAATGATCTAGTTCTTATTGTATATTTATCTTTGTATTAAAATGGAGAAATGATCTCAAGTATAGGATAAAAATCACATTGTAATATTATTCGGGCATATTCCTTTTGTTTGATGATGAATCCGTGCCCGGGGTTTCCCACCGGACCGGGATGGTAAAAAATATATTCAACCCAGGCGGGGAAAGGCCGTGAACTGCTTCAGAACATGCGGCCAAGGCTCTTTTCTTGAGGCCGGGAATAGGGTAGCGTCTGCGGACAAACCGGCCTGCATGGCCGGGCAGAAGAAAAATCAGAATGTGGGTAATTCCGGGAGGATGTGAAGACTATGAAACAATTCCCCAAACTGGCCTTTCTGGCCATGGCGGCCGGGGCAGGCATGTTTGCCGCTTCCGCCAGCGCGCATGAAATCGTGCTGGGTGCGGCGGTATCGCTGACCGGCAAGTATTCGACCAACGGCAATCATACCAAGAACGGGTATGAATTGGCGGTCAAGCGGATCAACGAGCGTGGCGGTGTCACCGTCGGCGGCAAGAAGCATCTGCTGAAGATCAAATATTACGATGATGAATCGACCCCGGCCCGTGGTGCGGAACTGGCGGAACGGCTGATCCAGCAGGATGGCGTCAAATTCCTGCTCGGCCCCTACAGTTCCGGCCTGACCAAGGCAATCGCGCCGGTGACCGAAAAATACAAAATCCCGATGGTTGAGGGTAACGGCGCCTCGCGCTCGCTGTTCACCAAGGGCTACAAGTATCTCTTCGCCGTGCTCTCCACCTCCGAACAGTATCTGGCCAGCGCACTGAAACTGGCGGCGGATAATGCCGACAAGCTCGGCAAGAAGCCCAATGAGATCAAGGTGGCCCTGGCCTTCCAGAACGATCCCTTCAGCCAGGATGTGCGCGCCGGTGTGATCGAGGATGCCAAGAAATACGGCATGAAGATCGTCATTGACGACAAACTGCCCAAGGAACTGAACGACATGGCCGCCACCCTGGCCAAGTTCAAGGCCCTGAAGCCGGATATGCTGATTCTCTCCGGCCATGCCAAGGGTGCGGCAACCGCCATCCGCCAGATCAGCGAGATGAAGGTTCATGTCCCGATCCTGGCCATGACGCACTGCGATTCCGCCAAGATCATCAAGAAATTCGGCAAGGCTGCGGAATACACCCTCTGCGCCTCGCAATGGGCACCGACGCTGAGCTATAAGGACGATCTGTTCGGCTCCGCTGCCGATTTTGCCGCGTTGTTCGAAAAGACCTATGGCTATGCTCCGCCCTATCAGGCCGCTGAATCGGCTGCGGCGGTGATGACCTTTGCCGATGCTTTCGAACGTGCCGGCAGCCTGGATCCGCAGAAGGTGCGTGATGCGCTGGCGGAAACGGATCTGCAGACTTTCTACGGCCGGATCAAGTTCTCTCCGGCGGGTAATAACATCGCCAAGCCGATGGTGCTCTATCAAGTGCTGGATGGTCAGTACAAGGTGGTGGCACCGGCCGAGTGGGCGGCGGAAAAGGCGGTCATTCCGCATCCCTGATTGATATATTGTCTTGAGGACCGGCGGCAAGTGGCCGCCGGTTTTCCTTATGCATTCAACATACAGAGGATAGATCTGTTATTCAGGCGCCCCTGAATTTCCCCGGCCCATGGCCGGAGGGGCGGCTGCGCAGGGAAACATCTCATGGATAATCTGCAAATCCTGTTCGAGGCTCCGGTCCTCAACATACAGCTTCTGATCGATGGCATTCTGATCGGCGGGCTGTTCGCGCTGGCCGCCTACGGGCTGGCCCTGGTCTGGGGGGTTATGAACATCATCAATGTCGCCCAGGGCGAGTTTGTCATGCTGGGTGGTTTCGTCACCATCACTTTGGCCGATTTGGGGCTGCATCCGCTGATCAGCGTACCGGTTTCAGCAGTGGTTCTCTATGTCGTCGGCTGGCTGCTGTACCGTTCGGTGATCTTCCGCATCGTCGAACGCGATCTGTTCGTCTCTCTTCTGGCAACATTCGGTCTGTCGATCATCCTGCAGCAGCTGATGAATCAGGTTTTCGGCTCCGATGTACGCATCGCTGAGAGCGGGCTCGGTTCCTGGACCATTCTGGACGGTCTGGTGACCATATCGCAGATCAAGATGATCGCCTTCGTGCTGGTGCTGGCGCTGGGTGCGGTGCTGATGGTCTTTCTGAAGAAGTCACGCCTCGGTCAGGCCATCCGTGCGACGGCACAGAATGCCCGTGCCGCCCGTGTGCTCGGCATCGATACCGATAAGGTCTATGCCGCGACCTTTGCGCTCAACGCCGCCATCTGCGGCGCCGCCGGGGCACTGGTGGCGATGGCCTATACCATCCATCCCTATATCGGCCTGCCCTATACGGTGCGTTCCTTCATGGTCGTCATTCTGGCCGGTCTGGGCAATATTCCGGGGGTCATTCTGGCCGGTCTTGGCCTTGGCGTGTCGGAAAACTTCGCCGGCTTCATCCTGGGGGCGGAATATCAGATTGCCTTTGTCTTCTCACTGCTGGTCGTCGTGCTGCTACTGCGCAGCTGGTGGCTGGCGCGCCGCCGTGAGCGGCTGACCTGAGGGGGGCTGAAAAATGGATACGACCATGCTTTCACCGCGTCGCCTGCTGATCTATGCCCTGGTGCTGGCCATCGGTCTGGCCATGCCGTTTTTCTTTCCGGGCTATCTCAGCCAGATGGCGCAGCTCTGGCTGTTCGTTGTCTTTGCCCTGACCTGGGATCTGACCGGCGGGCAGATGGGCTACAACTCCTTCGGTAATGTCGTTTTCGTCGGCATCGGCGTTTATGCCGCCGCGGTCACCCAGATCGGCCTTTACTATGATGTCGGCGATTACACGGCGGCCAAAGGCGGCGGCATGGATTTCGTTTTCGATTCCGGCCAGTTCATTACCGGCCTTCTGGCCGGGTTGCCGGTGGCGGCGGTGGCTGCAGGCCTGACGGCGCTGATACTCGGCTCGGCGGTTTTGAGTATGCGCGGCCATTACTTCGCCATCTGTACCCTGGGCCTTGGCATTGCCGCGGGCGAAATCGCTTCCGGCTGGGAATGGCTGGGGGCGGGATCAGGGCTGACGATGCCTGAACCCCCGGATGAGCTGGGTAACACCAATTTCCTCTATTACTTCATGGCGTTCATTCTGGCCATCGTGACCTTTGCGGTGCTGGGCTGGGTGGAGCAGACCCGCTTCGGACTGGCACTGAACGCCATCCGCGACGATGAGGACAAGGCCGAGGCCATGGGCCACTACACCGCCCGCATCAAGGTGACCGCCTGGACGATTGCGGCTGTGTTTCTGGGCATGGCCGGCGCGATTTTCGCCAATATCAAGAAGTTCGTCGATCCGATCGATGTGGCATTTTCCGGTGCGACCATCGGCGTATGGATGATCCTGATGGTGATTCTCGGCGGGCGCGGCACCCTGTGGGGGCCGGTGATCGGCGCGGTTCTCTTCCAGGTGCTGAACGAATTGTTCTGGACCTATTTGTTGGGCTGGCAGCGTGTGGCGCTCGGGGTGATGATCGTGCTGATCGTCGTCTTCTTCCCCGAGGGCATCATGGGCTGGCTGCGGGAGCGTTTCCCGGAACGCTTCGGCATCCGTGTCGATGAAAGCATGGTGCGCGAGGAGAAAGCCGGGGGAGGGGCATCATGAGCGCATTGCTTGAAGTAAGCCATGTCTCAAAGCGTTTCGGCGGCGTGATCGCCAATGAGGACATCTCCCTGCAGGTGGCCGAAGGCAGCATTGTCGGGCTGATCGGTCCCAATGGCTCCGGCAAGACGACGCTGTTCAATTCGATTGTCGGCTATCACCCGGTCGATGCCGGCTCCATCCGCTTTGACGGGACAGAGACAACGTCGCTTCTGGTGCCGGATATCGCCCGTCTCGGTCTGCTGCGCACCTTCCAGCAGACACGCATCTATGGCGGCATGACCTGCGTGCAGAACATGCTGATATCGACCTCGATGCGCACGACATCCTTCATGTCGCTGTTTTCCTCCCAGAAAGGGGAACGGACGGACAGGGCCGAGGAACTGCTGGAATTCGTGGGGCTTTATCCGAAACGCCATCTGATGGCAGGGGATCTGTCCTTCGGTCAGCAGAAACTGCTGGAATTCGCCATGGCACTGATGAACGAGCCGAAGATGCTGCTCCTCGATGAACCGACGGCCGGCATCAACCCGACCCTGATCAACGGTCTGATCGACCGGTTGAAAAGGGCCAACAGCGAATTCGGCATCACCCTGCTGGTGATCGAGCACAATATGCGTGTCATCATGAACCTTGCCGAGCACATTTATTGTCTGGCTCATGGCCGCATGCTGGCCGAAGGCAGGCCCGAAGAGGTCCAGAACGACAAGCGCGTGCTCGATGCATATCTGGGAGCGCAGTGATGAGCGACGATAGCGAAAAGAAGAAAATCAGCGGCTATGGTTCCGGTTCGGTCGATGTGGTCATGTCGGTCAGTGACGTGGCGCGCGAGGCCGAGAAGATTGCCGCTGCCGCACCGCCGAAAAGCGCACTCGATGCCCTGGCGGGAGAGGACATCTTCCTCACCATTGACGATCTGCGTGCCGGCTATGGCAAGATGGAAATCCTGCATGACTTTTCCCTGCGGATCGGGCGCGGCCAGTCCCTGTGTCTGATCGGCCCCAATGGGGCGGGCAAATCGACGGTGCTGCATTCGATCTTCGGCTTCACCAACATCTATTCGGGCAGGATCACCGCAGGCGGCAGGGATGTCACGGCGCTCAGCCCCAACGAAAAGCTCAAGGCCGGGATTGCCTATGTCTTGCAGGACAATTCCGTCTTTCCCGACATGACGGTGGAGGAAAACCTGCTGATGGGCGGGTTCCTGAAAGACAAGCCGTCCGAGGCCAGAGAAGCGGCAGAGCGGGTGTTCAGCAAATATGCCCGCCTGGCCGAACGGCGCAATATGCCGGCCCGGGTGCTCTCAGGCGGGGAGCGCCGGCTGCTCGAAATCTCGCGTGCTCTGGTCATGGATCCCGAGGTGCTGCTGATCGATGAGCCCTCGATCGGGCTGGAGCCGCGTTTTATCGATATGGTGTTTGAAATTCTCGAAGACCTGCAGCGCCGGGACGGCAAGACCATCATCATGGTGGAACAAAACGCCAAGAAGGGGCTGGAATTCGCCGATCTTGGCTATGTGCTGGTCTCGGGCCAGCTCGCCAAGGCGGGGCCGGGCGACGATCTGCTGGATGACCCGGATGTCGGCCGCCTGTTCCTCGGCGGCTGAGCG
>CAYXDL010000106.1:0-7438 GCA_964463775.1 uncultured Hyphomicrobiales bacterium | reverse complement strand
CCGGCCGGATGGCGGGCGCGGTTTGCCGCCCTGCGCGGGGTGTGGGCAATTGCAGCCGTGTTCACCGGCATTATCGGGGGCATGTTCCTTGGCATCTTCACGCCCAGTGAGGCGGCGGCGATCGGCGTGGTCCTGACCATGCTGATCGGCCTCCTGCGCCGCCGCTTGCAGGCGGCAACTATCATGCAGGCCGTCAAGACGGCGATTCAGCTCTCGGCGTCGATTTTTCTGATCCTGATCGGCTCCTATATTTTCGGCTATTTCCTGGCCGTGACCCAGGCGCCGCAGAATATTGCCGCCGCCGTGGTGGACCTGCCGCTGCCGCCTTATGGCGTACTGGCGATCATGCTGGTGCTTTATCTGCTGTTGGGCTGCGTTCTGGATACGCTGGCCATGCTGGTGCTGACAGTAACCATCACTTTCCCGATTGCCATGAGTCTCGGCTTCGATCCGATCTGGTTCGGCATCATCATCGTTATGACCATCGAACTGGGGCTGATCACCCCGCCGATCGGGATGAATGTTTTCGTCATACGCAGTGTGGCGGGAAACGTGCCGCTGGGTACGGTTTTCAGGGGGGCATTGCCTTTCGTCGCGGTCGATATCCTCCGCCTTGCCGTGCTTGCGGCCTTTCCCTCGCTTGCGCTTTTTTTGCCTGGCATCGCCCGGTGAGACAAGGAGACGCCGATGATTGCAGCGGATATTTTCCTCAAAGGCCGTGAATGCAACCCCGATGGGGTGCTGTTCACCAATCATGACGGCACGCGCATCACCTATGCGGCCGCTCATGAGCAGATCGAGCGCATCGCCGCGGCCCTGCATGGCCAAAGGGGTGATGGCCTGGCCCATTGGGCGGTCTACAGCCCGAACGAGGCGGTGGCCTTTCTCTGCATTCTGTCAATATTCCGTGCCGGGGGATGCTGGCTGCCGGTCAATACCCGCAACAGTGCCGAGGACAATGCCTATATCCTGAAGCGGAACGATTGCACCCTGCTGTTTTTCCATTCCAGCCTTGAGGAAAGCGTACGGATACTGGCGGAGCGGGTCCCGGGCATCCGGACGTTCATCTGTATCGATGCGCCGAGCGATTTGGGGCCTTCGCTTGAAGAATTCATGGCTTCCGCCGGCAAGGAGGCCGTGGCGCCGGAACCACCCTGCGATCCCGGTGCCGTTACTGCGATGCTGGCAACCGGGGGTACCACCGGCCTGCCGAAAGCAACTGCCTGGACCAATTCCGTATGGGAATGCCTTGTCGCGAGTTTTCTCATACACATGCCGGTGGGGCAGAAACGGCCGGTCTATCTTGTCGCGGCCCCGATGACCCATGCCGCCGGGGTGATCGCCCTGCCGCTGATTGCCAGGGGGGCCGAGGTCATTGTGCTGGAGGGGGTTGACCCGCCGGCAATCATGAGCGCGATAGAAACCCATGGTGTCACGCATCTCTTTCTGCCGCCGACAGCAATTTACATGCTGCTGGACCATCCCCGCCTGCGTGAGTTCGATTATTCGTCGCTGGAGCATTTCATCTATTCCGCCTCGCCCATGTCGGCCACACGCCTGATCGAGGCCATGGAGGTTTTCGGCCCCGTGATGACGCAGGGCTATGGTCAGGCGGAAGTGCCGTTCCTGTGCACGTTCATGTCCCCCCGGGATCATGTCGAGGCCTTGCAGGCGAATGCCCTGAAACGGTTCGAAAGCTGCGGCCGGCCGGCGCAGCTCATGCGGCTGCGCATTGTCGGTGATGACGGCAGGGAGGTTCCGGCCGGCGAGCTCGGCGAAATCGTCGTCCAGGGCAGCCTGGTGCACAAGGGCTATTACAAGGATCCGGAAATGACGCGTGAGACCCTGCGCGATGGCTGGCATCACACAGGGGATATCGGTCGTATCGATGATGACGGTTTCGTCTATATCGTTGACCGCAAGAAGGACATGATCATCACCGGCGGTTTCAACGTCTTCTCATCCGAAGTGGAACAGGTGCTGATGGCTTGCCCCCATATTGCCAATTGTGCGGTCATCGGCATTCCGGACGAGAAATGGGGCGAGGCGGTAACCGCTTTCGTTCAGCTGAAACAGGGGGCAAGGACCGATGAAGGGGAAATCATTGCCTTCTGCAGGGAGCGTTTGGGCGGAGTCAAAACGCCGAAATCCGTCATTTTTCGCGATCAGCTCCCCCTCTCCCCTGTCGGCAAGGTTCTGAAGCGGGCGCTGCGCGATCCTTTCTGGAAGGGCAGGAAACGGCGCGTCTAGGACCGTTTGGTTCCCTGTTCCGCCGGTTTATTCCTTCAGCAGTTCCGGCAGGTCATCCCATGGGGTGCCGCGGGAGAGAACCTTCATCACCGCGGCCCAGTTCTTCAGGGCGTCCTCTCCCAGTTCGGAACGGGCTTGCGCGAACATATCCTTTTGCGGACCGGACAGACGTTGTTCGAGGCGGCGTCCCTCCGCCGTCAGTCTCAGGCGGTAGTTGCGGCGGTCCTGGGCCA
The DNA here is from genome assembly GCA_964463775.1 of uncultured Hyphomicrobiales bacterium. Taxonomy (GTDB): domain Bacteria; phylum Pseudomonadota; class Alphaproteobacteria; order Minwuiales; family Minwuiaceae; genus JALXAG01. The sequence continues at coordinate 4,955 of CAYXDL010000106.1, read as the reverse complement.
TTTGCGTCATTTCGACCAGCCCCTGTTCCGCAAGCTGTTTCAGGGGGCGGTGAAGGGCCTGGCGCGATACGCCAAGGATGCGCAGCAACCTGTTCAGACGCATGCCCTCACTTCGCCCGATGAAATGCAGAATGCGATGGTGAGAGCGGTTCAGCCCTCTTTGCTTCAGCATTTTATCCGGTTCGCTGATGATGTTGCGGAACGAGAAATGCAATAATTCGATACACATATCCAAGGATACGGAATCGTCTGAGGAATCACTGTTCATGAGGTGATTTTAACAGATTGAAGACGGTAAAACCAATGTCCGTAACGGCTGTAATGCATTTATTCATATGTGATCTCTCTTTTGGGTTGTGAAAAAAAGTTGTGAAAAAAGCGACGGAATTTTCCTTCTGGCCCGTCTGAAGGGGTGACGGTACGCAATGGTACCGTATCGGATAATCAACGGAGCAGATCAATGAAACGCAATACCATCATTCTGGCAGGGCTTCTGGCAACGGTTCTGGCGGTTCCCGTGTTGGCCCATGAGATGACGGGGCCGGGCGCGGGGCAGCGCGGCATGATGATGCAGGGTGGCATGGGCATGCAGGGTGGCATGGGCATGATGCGCATGATGCAGGGCGGCATGGGCATGCAGGGCGGCATGGGCATGATGCAGGGACGCATGATGCAGAAAATGATGATGATGATGGATGAAAACGGGGATGGAAAGGTTTCCGTCGATGAAATGAATTCCATGCACAGCCTGATGATGGACGGCATCGATGCCGATGGTGACGGAAACGTCACGATCAAGGAAATGCAGGCGGCACGTCAGAGGATGATGGATGCCATGCGCGAGCGCATGTTCAGCCGTCTCGATGCCAATGGCGACGGGGCATTGGATCCGGATGAGTTCGCGGCGGGGTTCAAATCTCATTTCAACCGCCTGGACAGGAACCAGGATGGCAAACTGGATCCCGAGGAATTTCCGCCCCGCCATCAGGGGATGGGACCGATGACACCGGGGAATAACTGACCGCGAGGGTGCCGGTTGAGGTGCCGATTGATGTTGGTCGCGCCGCCGCTTGCTGCTAAACGAATGCATATGGCAAAGCGTGCGGGTGAAGCGGTGCACAAGGGGCGGAAGGGGGAAACCCCTTCCGCCAGTGATGCCGTGCGCCGTGACATGGCCCTGCTGGAACGTGTCATGGGCGGTGACCGGATTTCGGCTTCAGCGCTGGTTGCCCGCTATGCGGGCCCGGTTCATGGCCTTGCGCTGCGTCTGCTGGGGAGCGAGGCGGAAGCGGAAGATATCACTCAGGAGGTTTTTCTGCGCCTTTGGCAGGGGGCGGGGAGCTGGCGTGGCGAGGCGCCGCTAGGCCATTGGCTGCTGCGCACGACACGCAATCTGTGTATCGACAGGCTGCGCGGAAGAAAGAATACCATACCGGTGGAGGATGCCGGGCTCGTATCCCGTGAACCGGATCCGTTCGGCCGGCAACAGCAGCGGGAAACGGGCGATCTGGTGAGGCAGGCAATCATGGCTTTGCCTGAGCGCCAGAAAACGGCCATCACCCTGGTGCATCATCTGGATTACAGCCAGAAGGAGGCGGCAGGTCTGATGGATATTTCCGTCGAGGCGCTGGAATCCCTGCTTGCCCGCGGACGCCGGCGCCTGCGGGAGAGGCTTTGGCCCTTCAAGCGAGCCCTGGGGTTGGAGAAAAGGCAATGAGAGGGGCAAGGCGATGAATGAATATGAGGAATACGCAGCCATTCTGCAGAGCCGGGGTGCCGATGACAGACGCTGGCCTGCCGACAAGCGGGCGCGGATCTGGCAGATGATCGGGGAAAACGCCGATCTGCGTGCGGTTTTCGAGGAGGCGCGGGCATTGGATGCACTGCTCGATGAGGCGCGCATCGGCCCCGTGAACGCTGCCCTGGCGCGCCGCCTGATCGATAGCGCGCCGCAGCCTTCGCCATTGTCGCGTTTCGGTGAGTGGTGTTTCTCCTCGTTCTGGCATCTGGCGGGAGGAGCCGTCGGCATGTTGGCTTTTGGCTTGCTGGCGGGTGCGCTGATGGGGCCGGTATTCACGGTGCCTGATGATGGCGGCGCGGTTCAGGACTATGCCCTGCTGGCCGTCGGTGACGGGGATTACCTGGCGGATCCCGCTCTTGGCGGGGGTGGCGGCCAATGAGGCAGTGGTTCGCACGCAACTGGCGCTGGCTTCTGGCGGTTTCCCTGGCGCTGAACCTGCTTGGCACGGGTATCCTTTTCGCCGGATACTGGCATCGTCGCTCGGTCATGGCCGAGGGGGGATACTACATGCAGGGTGGCATGATGAGCCCGATGATGCACCGGCGCATGATGGACATGCATCAGCGCATGCGCCTGTGGTGGGGGCGGGTGCAACCGCCTGAGGAAGTGGACAGCGCCGTGCGCCGCCTGCGCCAGGCACGCCAGGAGGTCGCGGCAGCGCTGGCGGCCGAACCCTTCGATAAAAAGGCGCTGGAAGAGGCCTTCTCCCGGCTGCGTGCCGCATCGAATGCGGCACAGAAGGAAATCCACGACCGTATCGTTGAGCGGGCGGAGAAACTGAACAGGGAAGAAAGGCTGCAGTTGCTGCCCCGCCGTTTACGCTAAAGGCGTCGTTTACGCTGAAGGTTGGGGCACGGCCCCTCTGCGCCGACGTGTCAGCAACAGCCCGGCCATGGCCAGGGCAAACAGGGCGAAGACTTTTGGCTCCGGCACCGATGTGCCGATTTCATTCAGGATCTTGGTCTTTATCGCCGCCCCGAAATCATTGAAATTGCTGACAGTCATGGCAAAGGCGCCCGGCCCGCCGATGACATTGTTTTCATAATAGGCCTGCCCGTCACCGAAGAAATCCGGCCCGTCGATGGCGATGGCGTTGATGACGTCCACATCCCCGGCCAGTGCCGCATCCCGTGCCGCCTGAAGGGGCGCGCAGGTGCTGAGAAAGAACAGACAGGCCTCACTTTCCGTGCCGTCGCCGGAAACGTCGATGGTGTTCTGACGCCCCTCGAAGCCATTGTTGGAGAAGAGCCCCGCCGCATAGTTGAGCGCGCCGACGATATTGGTCTGGCCGCTATAGGGGCGGGCGGCGGCATCAATGGCATCGGCAAAGGCATTGGCACTGACAGCATCGTCGATCAGGGCGAAATCAACGGCGGTGGTCTGCTCACCGACCCCCGACCAGTAGACGAGAGCCACGGCGATCGAGCCGATGGTCCCGCTGGTGATGGCGTTGATGACCTCGGTGCTGCGGAAGGCGTTGGAATAACCGCTCTGCTGCAACTGGAATTCAGCCGTGTTGACACTGCCGGAAACATCCACCGCAAGGACCAGCTCCAGATCGACGGGCACGGCCCGTGCCGGACCAGCGGCCATCAGTCCGGATGCCAGCGCGACGGCACCCGCTAGGGTGCTCATGGCCGTCCGGGCCTTGTCAAACGCGGAAGAAAACATGCCAAACCCCCTGCTACAACCCTGCCTGTCAGGAATTAAACCATGGGAATTGTACAAAATCCACTGCGATATTTTTGTGGCATCCGCGCGGGAGCTACTCTTCGTCGGCATGACTTTGCCACCATACGCGGTAGTGGCGCACGAAACGGTCAGCCGTGGTCAGGACCTTTTCCCTGGATATCTGAGAGCCTTCGAGAATGCTTTCAAGATAGTCATACAGCGCATTGCGCAGCAGGATCAGCTTGATGCTCTCGGGCAGGGCGGCGAAGGTTTCGCTGCGGCATGACGGGGGCGGGTCGGGAAGGTTCCCGGCCTCGGGCAAGGGCATGCCGGCGAGAAGGTCGAGCAGGGCGGTATAATCGGCATCACCACCCTGGGCGAAGATATCCAGTTCACGCGTGAACAGACCGAGCAGGCGCATGGCCCGCTGGTGCGGGGATGAAGGAATACTGTCTTGTGGCATCATCGGCGCCTTCCTCCCTGCCATTAACCATTATGTTCCGGGCATTGCCCGATAGGATGGTCATTCGGGTTTCAACACGCTCAGATTGCGCGAGAAAGGGATGGTGGCGCCTTGATATATATCAAGAAAAGAGGCGGGGTCAGCCTTCCTCGGCCAGGTCTTCCAAGGCGTCAAAATCGGCCTCGGTAATCAGGGAAGGGCCGGAGAAGGTCAGAACGCCGCTCTTGCGCAGGCGGCTGAAGACACGACTGACGGTTTCAACCGTCAGCCCGAGATAGTCGGCGATATCCTCACGCGTCATGGGAACCGGCAGAGGAAGGGGATCGCGGTTCTGATTGAGCGCATGGTCGGCCAGCTGCAGCAGGAAGGAGGCGATCTTTTCCTGTGCGGTTTTGCGCCCGAGCAGCAGCATCTGCTCCTGGGCGGCGGCCAGCTCGTCATTGGCCATTTCGTAAAGACGCTGGCGCAGCTCGGGGAAGTCGAGGAAAAGCTGCTTCAGTTCGCTGGTGCGGAACTGGCAGAGATGACTGTCGGTGACCGCCTCCGCCCCGTAGGAATAGGTTTCACGCAGCGCCAGGCCAAGAAAGGCGCCGGGGAGCAGAAAACCGGTGATCTGGCGCCGTCCGTCCGGCAGCAGCTTGTACAGGCGGATGGCCCCTTCAGAGACATTGTAGACATATTCGCTGGGATCGCCTTCCTCGAACACCGACTGCCCGGCATGCAGGTGCTTGTGGCGAACCAGGGATTCGAAGCGGGCGAAGCCTTCCTGGCTTTTGAACACGGAGCACAACGCATATTGGCGCACGGCGCATTGATCGCATTCGTGATGGCCGTTCTTCGGACGGAGGATCCGGTCGTCGTCGCGGGCATGGCCGGCATGTGCGCCATGCACCAGTCCGCCGACGCCCTTGCGCATAGTGTCATTGCCATGCCCGTCCGCAGGGGATTGCCGGTGTTTCATGCTTGTCGAGGGCTTCCGTGGCACGTCGCTCGATCCTGCGTTGTGATGCCTGCTGTATG
>CAYXDL010000105.1:0-7445 GCA_964463775.1 uncultured Hyphomicrobiales bacterium | reverse complement strand
TGATCTTATCATCGATGCCAAATCCGGCGTATCCGGCGCGGGACGGGGTCTGAAGCAGGCCAATCTTTTCTGTGAGGTGTCAGAGGGGATGCATCCGTATGGCGTGGCGGCGCACCGCCATGCACCGGAGATCGAGCAGGAACTCTCCAAGGTTGCCGGCCATGGCCTGACCGTCAATTTCACCCCCCATCTGATTCCGATGAACCGGGGGGAGCTGATAACCGCCTATGTGCGCATGACCGGCGGGGCGACGGCGGCCGATCTGCGCGCGACGCTGGATGCGGCCTATGCCGATGAACCCTTCGTGCGTGTACTGCCGGAAGGGGAGGTGGCCGCGACCCGACAGGTGCGCGGATCCAATTACTGCAACATTTCGGTTTTCGATGACCGTATCCGTGGCCGTGCCATCGTCATTGCCGCCATCGACAATCTGGTCAAGGGATCGTCGGGGCAGGCGGTGCAGAATATGAACCTGATGTACGGATTTGATGAAACCGCGGCCCTGCTGCAGGCCCCCCTGTTCCCGTGAGCCCCGTCATGGAATATTCCGTTCTGCCATACCGGGGAAAAATGCCGCAGATCGCCGATGACGTCTTCATCGCGGCAGGGGCGCGCATTATCGGCGATGTCACTATCGGCGCGGGCAGCAGCATCTGGTTCAACTGTGTACTGCGCGGCGATGTCGAAGCGATCAGCATCGGTTCCGGCACCAATATTCAGGATGGTTCGGTCATTCATGTGACCAACGGCCGTTATGGTGTTCATATCGGCGACAATGTCCTGGCGGGTCATATGGTACTGCTGCATGGCTGCCGCATCGGTGATGGTGCCATGATCGGGATGAAGGCAACCCTGATGGATGGTGTCGAGGTGGGGCCGGGGGCAATCATCGCCGCGGGGTCGCTGGTGACACCCGGCAAGCGCGTGCCCGGCGGCGAGTTATGGGCAGGCAGTCCGGCCCGCAAGGTGCGCGACCTGACGGAGGCCGACCGTGAAATGCTGGCCTATGGCGCGCCGCACTATGGCGAACTGGCACAGGTTTACCGCAGGGAGCAGGGCTAGACCCGCTCACCCGCTCTTTGTGTCTTCCCTTTTTCTCTTGTGCCGTTTTCTTTTTCGGCCCGGGTGATCTCTGTCAGAAGGGGCGCAGCGGCCCTCCTGAACGTTTTTTCCGCCCTCAGCGCATTTTGACATAGGAACCGGGGGCATCCTCGATCGGTTTCAGCTTGCCGTCGCCGGGATGGCGGGCAGGAACCTTCTTGCCCGATTTGCGCGACAGCCAGCGATGCCAGTCCGGCCACCAGGAACCGGGTTTTTCCTCGGCATCCTGCAGCCATTCATCGGCGGTGGCGTATTTTTTGCGCTTGTTGTTGATCCAGTGCTGGTACTTGTGGGCCTGCGGCGGGTTGATGACGCCGGCAATATGGCCTGAGCCCGCCAGCATGAATTTGACCGGTCCGGAATAGATGTGGGTCGCCTTGAAGACGGACGGGTAGGGGGCGATGTGATCGTCCTTGCTCGCCTGCAGATAGACCGGGATGTCAATCTTCCTGAGATCGATCGGTGTATCGTCGATGACGATGCCGCCCGGCTTTACCAGCAGATTCTTCTGGTACATGTTGCGCAGGTAGAAGCTGTGCATCTCCTTGGGCATGTTGGTCGAATCCGCGTTCCAGAACAGCAGGTCGAAGGGGAAGGGTTCCTTGCCCAGCAGATAATTATTGATGACGAAGGACCAGATCAGATCATTGGCGCGCAGCATGTTGAAGGCCGTGCCCATGGTGTTACCGTCCAGATAACCCTGTTTTTCCATCTGCTCCTCAAGCATCCGGATCTGTTCTTCATCGATGAAGACGGAAAGCTCTCCGGGTTCGGAAAAATCCACCTGGGCGGCAAGGAAGGTTGCGGCCCTGAAGCGCTTGTCGCCACGGGCGGCCATGTAGGCCAGCGTGGTCGCCAGCAGGGTGCCGCCGATGCAGTATCCGATGACGCTGGCCTCTTTCACGCCGGTTGCCGCCTCAATCGCATCGAGAGCGGCCAGCGGCCCCTCATGCATGTAATCGGCGAAGCTTTTTTCCGCCAGTTTCTCATCCGGGTTGACCCAGGAGATGACGAACACCGTATAGCCCTGTTCCGTGCACCAGCGGATGAAGGAATTTTCGGGGCGCAGATCGAGAATGTAGAACTTGTTGATCCAGGGCGGGATGATCAGAAGCGGCCGTTCATAGACCTTCTCGGTTGCCGGATCGTATTGAATAAGCTGCATCAAATCGTTCTGGTAGATGACCTTGCCGGGTGTGGTCGCCACATTGACGCCCAGCTTGAAGGCATCCATGTCGGTCATGCGGATCTTGAGCTGGCCGGAGCCCGCCTTCAGATCCTCCAGCATGTTCTCAAGCCCCCTGACCAGATTCTCGCCACTGCTTTCGATGGTGGTCTTGAGCACCTTCGGATTGGTCATCCAGAAATTGGTCGGCGAGAGCGCATCGACGAACTGGCGGGTGTAGAATTCGACCTTCTTGGCGGTTTTCGGATCCAGCCCCTCGACATGCTGTGCCATGTTCTGCAGCCAGCGCGCGGTCAGCAGATAGGATTGCTTGATATAGTCGAAGACCTGATTTTCCTGCCACTCGGGATCCTTGAAGCGCTTGTCCCCTTTCTCCGGCGCGATGATGTCATCGGTTTTCTGCCCCATCATCCGCTCGGCCATATTCTGCCACAGGCTCATATAGCCCTGCCACAAATCCATCTGGGTTTCCATCAGTTTGGCCGGGTCCGCCATCAGCTTCGCTGTCATTTCCATGAATGCCTGCCCCACATTGAGCGGGTCGGGCACGGGCTGAGTCTTCCCTTCGGCCTGGGCGGCAAGAAATTCGCTGACCAGCTTCTGGCTTTTGGCCGCAACCTCCATCAGGTTCTTGGAAAATTCGGCCGGGTCGGGCATGGGCGGATTTTCAGGAGATTTATCCATATGTCTGATCCTTGTGGCTCTTGCTGCCTCGGGCCTGGGCGGCATTCAGGCAATGCATGATCGCGCATCCCTATGACATTTTATAGAACACCAAGCCGTGTTGGGGAACAAGCGTTCCCTCGGTACATCAGATGGAAAATTTTCCCTATCCTTCAAGAGGGGGCTGTCTTGGCGGGGGGAACATGCTAGTAATATGCCTCGTCGGCGGCGGCAATCCGGCCGCATCGGCGCAGGCGGCGAACAGAGTGAGGACTATTCTGGGGGAAGCGTCATGACGCGACAGAACGGACGGAAGACGATGATGGAGGCACCGATGCCGGCCGGAGCGGCCGATCTGGCGGGCGGGGCTGCCGGAACCTCAGCTTTCCGCCGTGCCGTCAATGCCTCTTCCCTGCTGTTGCTGCTGGCGCTTGGCGGCTGTTCCGTGCCTGACTGGGCCAATCCGGTGGCCATATATGACGATCTGTTCAGCGAGGATGCGCCCGAGCCGGCCGCATTGTCCAGCGAAGAGGTGGAGGCCAGGAAAAAGCAGCTGGCCTCCAACGACTATCCCGATCTGAACGAGGTTCCCGACAAGGCGCCGCAAAAGAGCTCCGACACGGCCGAAATGCAGGCGGAACTAAAGGCCGATCGTGATCAGGCCCGCGATACGGAGGCAAAGACACGCAGCAATATCGCCGCGGAGAACGCACAGGCGCTTTCCGGCAGCGCCCCGCAGCCCGTTGCGCCGACACAACCGGTAACCCCCGCGGCACCTGCTGCCACCGGCACGCCGATGATCGCCCAGCTTATCCGGCCGCAGGAAACGCCGCCGCAAACAGCACCCGGTCCCATACCCGCGCCGCCGACGCCGCAGGTCAGTGCCGCAGCGCCTTCGCAGCCTTCATCCCGGCCCCCTGCCATGGCGGCTTCCTCGCCGCCTCAGCCGGCCTATGAGGCGCCGCAACCCGTGGCCCCCGCCTATCCGCAGGGGAGCAGTGCGCCGGTGCAGAATACCCAGATGTTCGGCCAGTACAGCGCCCCCGCTGCGCCCGCCATACCCGTGGCACCCGATCAGACGGTTCTGGCACAAACCTTTGCCGCTCAGATCAATGCCCAGCAGGTGCCTGTTTACCGCGCCGGTGCCTATCCTGACTTCCGCCCGCCACAGGCACAGCCGATCCGCAATTTCGCCGGTCAGGTGCCCGGCATCGTGGCGGAAACCTATAATCAGGCGCTGAATGCTTCCGCCGGGGCGTCATCCGGGCGCGGCGCAGACGCCGTCGCAGGGCAGAAGCTGGTGGCGCGGATCAAGTTCCCCAACGGTTCGGCCAGCCTGTCGGCCCGTGCGCTGAAGGAAATCGCCAAGGCCGCGAAGATGGTCAGGGAACAGGGTGGTTATCTGCGCGTGGTCGGCCATGCTTCCAGCCGCACCAAGGACATGCCGGTGGCACAGCACAAGATGGTCAATTTCGACATATCGCTGAAAAGGGCGCAGCAGGTGGCCAAGGCGCTGATCAAGCGCGGCATTCCCGCCACCGCCATTCTGGTGGAGGCCAAGGGTGACAGCGAACCGCTGTATTTCGAGGCCATGCCCCGGGGCGAGGCCGAGAACCGGCGGGTCGAGATTTACCTGGTCAACTGACGCAGCATCCAGCAAGGCGCCATCCGCCCGGGCGGCGGTGTGCCGACTACATACCGGACGAGCCATGAACAATGAATTTCACCGCATAAAGCGGTTGCCCCCCTACGTGTTCGCGGAAGTCAATGCGATGAAGTACAAGGCCCGCGCCGAGGGGGCCGATATCATCGATTTCGGCATGGGCAATCCTGACAGCGCCACGCCTGAGCATATCGTCGACAAGCTGGTGGAGACCGTGCGTAACCCGCGCACGCATCGTTATTCCACCAGCCGCGGCATTCCGGGACTGCGTCGGGCCAATGCCCAGTATTATCAGCGGCGTTTCGGCGTCGATATCGATCCGGAAACGGAAACGATCGTGACCCTTGGTTCCAAGGAGGGGCTGGCGAATCTGGCCATGGCCATCACCACGCCGGGTGATGTGATTCTCTCACCCAATCCTTCCTATCCCATTCACCCCTACGGCTTCATTATTGCCGGGGCGGTGATCCGCCATTTTCCGGTTGGTCCCGGCATCGATTTCTTCGACAGCCTGGCCCGGGCGATCAAATACTGCGTGCCGCCGCCAATGGCGCTGATTCTGAACTTTCCCTCAAATCCGACGGCGGTGACGGTGGATCTGGACTTTTACCGCGAAGTGGTGGATTTCGCCCGCAAGCGGGATCTGCTGATACTGTCCGATCTGGCTTATGCGGAAATCTATTTCGACGATAACCCGCCGCCATCGATTCTCCAGGTGCCGGGGGCGAAGGATCTGGCGATCGAGATTACTTAACTGTCCAAGACCTACTCGATGCCGGGCTGGCGGATCGGCTTTGCCACCGGCAATAAGGAGCTTGTGGCGGCGCTGACAAGGATAAAATCCTATCTCGATTACGGGGCCTTCACACCGATACAGGTAGCGGCAACGGCGGCCCTGAACGGCGATCAAAGCTGTGTCGAGGAATTCCGCACCCTGTACCGCAACCGTCGCGACGTGCTGATCAGCGGGCTTGCCAAGGCGGGCTGGGATGTGCCCAGCCCCGCGGCGACCATGTTCGCCTGGGCGGAGATTCCGCCCGCGTTTCGTCATCTGGGCAGTCTGGAATTCTCCAAGATGCTGCTGCTGGAGGCCGATGTGGCCGTGGCGCCGGGAATCGGTTTTGGCGAATATGGCGATGACCACGTGCGTATCGCCCTGGTTGAAAACGAACAGAGAATTCGCCAAGCATGCCGCAATATTCGCCGTTTCATGAGCCGAAGCGAGGAAATCCTTGAAAAATACGGCCATGGCGCCGATAACGCCTGCAAAGTCTGAACAGTGGCGGGAAATGCAATCGTGTCGAAACCGTTGAAGATAGGTGTTGCCGGTTTGGGGACCGTGGGCGGCGGCGTATTGCGCCTGCTGCGCGATAATGCCGATATCATTGCCCGTCGTGCCGGGCGCAGGGTGGAGGTTCGGGCCGTCAGCGCCCGAGACCGCAGCAGGCCGCGTCCCGTGCCCATTGATGATCTGGCATGGTATGACGATCCGGTCGCCATGGCCGGGGATGCCGATATCGACCTTGTGGTCGAACTGATCGGCGGCAGCGACGGTGTTGCCAAGGCACTGGTGGAAGCCGCGCTTGAACGCGGTATCGGCGTGGTGACGGCCAACAAGGCGCTGATCGCCATTCATGGCCATGACCTTGCCGCGAAGGCCGAAACCCATAATGCGCCACTGGCTTTCGAAGCGGCGGTGGCCGGGGCCATTCCGGTGATCAAGGCCATGCGTGAAGGGCTGAGCGCCAACCGGTTCAGTGCCGTCACGGCCATTCTGAACGGCACCTGCAATTATATTCTCACCCAGATGCGCGAAACCGGACAGAGCTTTGAAACGGTTCTGGAAGAGGCGCAGAAGCTGGGCTATGCGGAGGCCGATCCCGGCTTCGATGTCGATGGCATCGATGCCGCGCATAAGCTGGCGATACTGGCCAGCATCGCTTTTGGCCGGGTTATTGACTTTCCCTCGGTTCATATCGAAGGCATCCGCCAGGTCACGGCAGAGGATATTGCCTATGCGGCGGAGCTGGGTTACCGGATCAAGCTGCTGGCCATTGCCCGTGACTGCGGGGAGGCGGGTATCGAACAACGCGTTCACCCCTGCATGGTGCCGGCCGATGCCCCCATCGCCCATGTCGAAGGGGTGTTCAACGCCGTTGTGACAGAAACCGATGGTGCCGAGCGCACGATGATCGAGGGTCGTGGCGCCGGAGAGGGGCCGACGGCCTCGGCCGTGATCGCCGATATCGTCGATATCGCCCGCGGACGGTTCTGCCCGGTTTTCGGTGTGCCCCGGAACGATCTGGCCCCGTCCCGGCCCGCGGACATGCAGGCTCATCGCGGGCCTTATTATCTGCGCTGCACCGTGTCGGATCGCCCGGGTGTGATCGCGGACATATCCGCCGTGCTCAGCACTTACGATATTTCGATAGAATCCTTCCTGCAGCGGGGGCGGTCGAATAACGACGATGCGCCGGTGCCCGTTGTCATCGTCACCCATGAAACGCAGGAAGCGGCGATACGCGAGGCGGTGTGCAGAATAGATGCCCTGGCAAGCGTGCGCGAGCCGACGCATCTGATCCGCATCGAGACCTTCGCGCGGTGAGGATACGGGCATTACGGAAGATTGACAGGAGGCCCCGGCCCCTGCATGGATGAACGGGCGCGGGCCGAAAAAGGGGCGGACGCCATCAAAGACTGGGAGCATTAGGACACGCCATGAGTGGGAATAAAATTCTGGATCGCAATCTGACGATTGAAGCCGTCCGTGTGACGGAAGCCGCAGCCATCGCCGCTTCCCAATTGGAACCTTCCTGCAGCTCGCCGTCGCCG
>CAYXDL010000104.1:0-7473 GCA_964463775.1 uncultured Hyphomicrobiales bacterium | reverse complement strand
GAAATTCTGCCGGGGGCCGACCGGCGCAACCGCCTGATCACCATCACGGAGAAAGGCATCCGCCACATGCAAAGAGCCCTGCCGGCCTGGAAAGCGGCGCAGGATACCTTTCTGGAACGCTTCGGACCACAGAACTGGGATGAGATGCGCCGCCTGATGGATGAACTCGCCGCCATTTGCGGGGAAATGGAACAAACGCCCCCGCCGGAAAACACACCACCCCGACCCTCAGCACCGGCTGAAGATCAGGCTGGCATTGACGCCGCCGAAGCCAAAGGCATTTGACATCACCGCCTTCAGCCGGGCTGCCGATGCCGCCCGCGTCACATGGGCAGGCCCCTGACAGGCTTCATCCACCGTTTCGAGATTAAGCGTCGGCGGCAGAAAACCCCGGCATAAGGCCAGAATGGCATAAATCGCTTCGACCGCGCCGGCCGCGCCCAACAGATGACCGGTCGCCGATTTGGTCGAGGAAATGGCAACCCTGGACACATCGGCGCCGAACAGACGGCGTATTGCGGCAACCTCCGCTGCATCACCGACCTTCGTCGCCGTGGCATGGGCATTGATATAGCCGATATCCTCAGTGCCAAGCCCCGATCGTTTCAGCGCCGCCCTCATCGCCCGGCCGGCGCCTTCACCGCTTTCCGGCGGTGCGGTGACATGGTGGGCATCGGCACTTTCGCCGAAACCGGACAGTTCGGCATATACCCGCGCGCCGCGCCTGCGCGCATGATCAAGACGCTCCAATATCAGAATGCCCGCCCCTTCGCCCATAACGAATCCCTTGCGTTCAGAATCGAAGGGGCGAGAGGAACGGGCCGGGTTCTCCTTCTCGCCCGTGGCGATGGCACCGGCACCGGCAAATCCCAGAAGAGAAACGGGATCGATACAGGCCTCCGCCCCGCCGGCCACGGCCACATCGCATTCGCCGAAAAGGATGGCCTTGGCCGCTTCGGCAATCGCCTGCGCCCCCGCGGCACAGGCCGTGACCGCCGTATGCAGCGGTCCCTTGAGGTGATGGCGGATCGATACCTGCCCCGCTGCCAGATTGGCCAGAAATGACGGAATGAAAAAAGGGGAAAGACGGCGTATCCGCCCCGCCTCCAACCCCCTGCAGGCATCGGCGATCGCCGGAAATCCCCCAATGCCGGAGGCTATGAACGTTCCCGTGCGGATGGCCGCACCTTCATCTGCCGGTTTCCAGCCGGCATCGGCGAGGGCCTGATCGGCGGCGGCAATGGCAAAATGAATGAAGCGGTCCATGCGCCGGCGCGAACGCTTGTCGAGATAGGCATCGGCATTGAATGCCCCCTCCCCTTCCGCAGGCACCAGCCCCGCCACGTGGACGGGCGCCTCGCCGCGGAGATGTTCGCCAAGAAGACGCAGCCCGCTCCGCCCCTCCTCCAGAGCGCGGGTATTGACCGCCACCCCATCGCCCAGCGGTGTCACCAGCCCCATGCCGGTCACGACAATACGTTGTTCGGAAAATTTCACGGCGGCCTCCCTGATTGGATGTTCCGTCAATTTATATGCATATGCATTTATATCAAGCCATTTCATCCGCCTGCCTATGCCTTGGCTTGCCTTGCCCGACAGCTGAGCATACCGGCAAACGCCCCGAAGCTGCCGAAGCAGGCAAAAATGTACGAGACTTGCCTTTTTCCTTTACAGCCACAGATTGAATGCTATAAGGCCAGCGCCTTCCGGGAAGACCTCTCTGTCCGGAGGACTGATTGACTGTTCCGCACCCCGGTCAACGCCTGCAATACGATTGTGACAGGCTGTTGTGGCCATGTCGTGTTGGTCGGAACGATCGGCTGTCACAGGACAGTCACATGAAAAGGCACACTGAACCGCGATGAAGGAACGGCTGGCAGACGGAACAGAGCATGAAGGCGACATGCATGCAGCATTCCGCAATGTCGCCCGTCGGCCGGTGCATGGCGATATCGGCCACGCCCCCTGCCATGTCCGCGCCCTGTATGCGTGGTGGCAGCGCTGCCGGGGGGATGACATCCCCGAGCGCAGCGATTTCGACATTATCGGGCATTTCCGCCTGGCGCCATATCTGTTCATGCTTCACCGCCGGGGAAAGGGTATCTGGGAATACCGCCTGAACGGTGAGGAAGTCGTCCGCCTGATGGGCGGATCGCAGCGCGGGCTTGTCTTTTCAACCTGCGACGGACTTGCGGAAAATGCGGCCTTTGCCCGTTATCTCGAACAAGTGGCGGAAAGCCGCACGGCCTGGACATGCCAAGGCTCACTCGGCTTTCGCGGCAAGGATTTTCTTTCCTTTGCCTCTGTCGACTGCCCTCTCGCCGGTCCGGAGGGGGCGGTTGACACCATTCTCGGCGCCCTTCAGCTGCTCTGACAATTCCGCGCCGATCATTCCCTGATTGATCATACCCCCGGCATCGGCGATTGGCGTTTGTGTTTACAAACCCGGCCACCGGCCATAAGATCAGTATGCCCCACGGAAGGGGGATAGGTTCGCAGGTTCCGTGAAGCCTTATGGCTCACGGCAAGAGGGAACATGGGAACGGTGTCCGTGATTTTCCGGCATCGTCAGCCATGGCTGCCCCCGCAACTGTGCGCACGGAGCCCTGCATCAACAGGCCACTGGGCCAGAAGCCGGTGCCGGAAACGGTCAGTGCTGAAAAGGTCTGGGAAGGCGAAGCAGGGCATTGAGGTGCAAGCCAGGAGACCTGCCTGCGAATACACTGCATGCCACGGGGCGGGGTGCGCCGGGGCGCGGATTTGTCCGTAAGCGGTGTGATCCGTATTGAACGATCACAACGGAGCTTTGAACATGACGACCAGAACCATCGATCACGGCCGGCAGGCCGGCATTGCCGTCTCCAACCGCTATCTGCCGGCGATGCTGGCTCTCGGGCTCGGGCTGTTTCTGATATTCGGCATCGGATTCGCCGGCTCAACGACCATTCATAACGCGGCGCATGATGCGCGCCATGCCATTGCCTTTCCCTGCCATTAGGCCAGGCAATGATCCGTAAGGTTTTCACCACCGCCTTGCTGGCGGGGTTTCTGGCCGGGCTGATCATATCGCTCGTCCAGGAATTCACCACGACTCCCCTGATCCTCCATGCCGAGGAATATGAGAACGCCGGGCCGGAAAAGGCAGCGCTGTCCCTGCCCGCTCAGACGGCGGAGGCACGCATCTATCTGGCTCACGCCGGCGGCCCCGCTGATCATCAGGAACGCGAATGGGCCCCGGCCGACGGGATTGAGCGCTCCCTTTATACTTCAGGCGCCAATGTCATCGCCGGGATCGGCTTCTCGCTTCTGCTCGTCGCCGCCTTCACCCTGCACGGACGCCCGGTAAACGGCCGCACCGGCCTGCTCTGGGGCATCGCCGGATTCACGGTCTTTTCACTGGCACCGGCCCTTGGCCTGGCGCCGGAGGCCCCTGGCGCCATCGCCGCCGAGCTTTCCCTGCGTCAGGGATGGTGGGTCCTGACGGCCGCCTGCACTGCCGCGGGATTGTGGCTGCTGTTCTTCCGCCAGCAACGGGGGCTGAACATTCTGGGACTGGTGATCATCGCCCTGCCTCACATCATTGGCGCCCCCCATCCGACGGAAATGGGCGGCAACACCCCGCCGGAACTGGCTGCCGCCTTCGCCGCGGCCTCTCTGGTGGTTTCGGCTGTTTTCTGGGCGCTCATGGGCTGGCTCAACGGGATGCTGTTCGCCCGCTTCGGCGGCAACGAGGCTCTCAGGGCATAAGATAAGCAGGCGGGGCGGCGAAATCCGCCCTGCCCTTTCATGCCTCCCATTTCATGTCTTATATCACCGGCGGTGATTACCGCTGCCCTTTCAGCCCGATATGGGTTAGACTTACACTATGGTTTTACTGATCAATATCGCCGTCGGGGTTGCCCTGCTCGCCGTGCTCGGTGTTCTGATTGCCGGGGTTCTGGGGCTGGCACAGAATGGCGAATTCAACCGCAAATACGGCAATCTGCTGATGCGCTGGCGCGTCGGGCTGCAGTTTCTCGCCATCATCCTTCTGGCCCTGGCCTTCTACGTCAACAAGGGCTGAGCATGGTCCGCCTGACCAAAATCTATACCCGTGGCGGCGATGCGGGGCAGACATCACTGGGTGACGGCAGCCGCAAGCCAAAGCACGATCCGCGCATCGACGCCTATGGCACGGTGGATGAAGCCAATGCCGCCATCGGTCTCGCCCGCGCCTTCATGAGCGAGGACACGCCGGAAACGGCCCTGCTCGCCCGCATTCAGAACGATCTGTTCGATCTGGGTGCCGATCTGTGCGTTCCCGAGCAGGAGGAATACCGCCATCCGCCCCTGAGGATGACGCCGGCGCAGGTTGCCTGGCTCGAAGAACGGATCGATGAGATCAATGCCGACCTTGCCCCTCTGAACAGCTTCATCCTGCCCGGCGGCACCGCCCCGGCCGCCCATCTGCACATGGCGCGCACCATCATCCGCCGTGCCGAGCGTCTGATCGCCGCCCTGATGGAGATTGAAAAGGTCAATCCTGTTGCCCTGCAATATGCCAATCGGCTGTCGGATTTCCTGTTTGTCCTCTCCCGCCGCCTCAACGGTAATGGCGAAGGCGATATTCTGTGGATTCCCGGCCAGGGACGATGATCCCCGCCAAACACGCCTGCCCTGCACTGCGGCAGGGGGTCGCATCCGTGTGCCCTCCCGTGTCTGCCGCGTGACTTTTCCCGCTGTAGCGGGTAAGGATGAAGCGCTGATGCGCAGGCATGCACGGCTTCGGGCGATGGCCCGAACGACCGTTAGAGGCGATTGACAGCCCTGAAGCCTGTCATTATCGTGCATCGCACAATGAATGAGGATGGCGGGTGTCCGCCCGGCCGTTTTCATGTGGCGGGCATTCGCCCGGTTATACTTGAAGTGGCGGGCATCGGCCCGATGTTGATGAATGGCGGGCACCGGCCCGGCCAGGACCCAGCGCTTCGGACTTCGAAGCCAGGCGCAAACCATTGGAGTGCAGGAACCCATGAAAGTTCTCGTCGCCGTCAAGCGCGTCGTTGATTACAACGTCAAAATACGCGTCAAGGCAGACAACACTGGCGTTGATCTTGCCAATGTGAAGATGTCCATGAATCCTTTCGACGAAATCGCCGTTGAAGAGGCGGTGCGCCTGAAGGAAGCCGGGACAGCCACCGAAGTCGTTGCCGTGTCCATGGGCCCTGCCCAGTGCCAGGAGACGATCCGTACCGCTCTGGCGATGGGCGCCGATCGCGGCATTCTGGTCAAAAGCGATGATGAATTGCAGCCCCTGGCGGTGGCCAAGCTGCTGAAGGCCATCGTCGATGAGGAAAAGCCGGATCTGGTGATCCTCGGCAAGCAGGCCATCGATGATGACAGTAATCAGACCGGCCAGATGCTGGCGGCGCTGACCGGATGGGGACAGGGCACCTTCGCCTCCAAGGTGGAGATTGCCGATGGCAAGGCCCGCATCACCCGCGAGATCGACGGCGGGCTGGAAACCGTCGAACTGGACCTGCCCGCGATCGTGACCACCGATCTGCGCCTGAACGAGCCGCGCTATGCCTCGCTGCCGAACATCATGAAGGCGAAGAAAAAGCCGATCGAGGAGAAGACGCCCGCCGATCTCGGGGTCGATATCACACCGCGTCTGAAGACCCTCAAGGTCGAGGAGCCGCCGAAACGCGAAGCCGGTGTCAAGGTTGCCGATGTGGCCGAACTGGTGGATAAGTTGAAGAACGAAGCTGGGGTGATCTGATGTCCATTCTCGTTATCGCCGATCATGACAATGCCGCCCTTTCACCGGCAACCCTGAATGCCGTCAGTGCCGCCAAGGAGATCGGCGGCGATATCCATGTGCTGGTGGCCGGATCGAATGCCCGCCCCGTTGCGGAGGAAGCCGCCAAAATCGACGGCGTCGCCAAGGTACTGCTGGCCGATGCGCCGCTTTATGAACACGCCCTGGCAGAGACCATGGCGCCGCTGATAGTGAAACTGGCCGGGGATTACGATTATATCATCGCCCCTTCGACCACCTCGGCCAAGAACATCCTGCCGCGCGCCGCAGCCTTGCTGGATGTGCAGCAGATTTCCGACATCACCGCCGTCGTCGATGGCGACACCTTCGTACGCCCGATCTATGCCGGCAACGCCATGGCCACAGTACAGAGCAGCGATGCCAAAAAAGTCATCACCGTGCGCACCACGGCCTTCCCCAAGGCAGAAACGGGCAATGGCAATGCGGAAATCGTTGAGGTGGAACCGGCCGAGGATCCCGGCAAGTCCCGTTTCATCGGCGCCGAGCTGACCCAGTCCGACCGGCCGGAACTGACTTCGGCACGAATCATCATTTCCGGCGGCCGCGGCATGCAGTCGGGCGAGAATTTCGAAATGCTCAACCGCATCGCCGACAAGCTCGGCGCCGCCGTCGGTGCCAGCCGGGCCGCGGTCGATGCCGGTTTCGTGCCCAACGACATGCAGGTCGGCCAGACCGGCAAGGTCGTTGCACCGGAGCTGTACATTGCTGTTGGCATTTCCGGCGCAATCCAGCATCTTGCTGGTATGAAGGATTCGAAAATCATCGTCGCCATCAACAAGGATGAGGAGGCCCCGATCTTCCAGGTCGCCGATTACGGCTTGGTGGCGGATCTGTTCAAGGCTTTGCCTGAACTCGAAGAAGCCCTATAGGAAAAAACATGATCGAGAAAGTCGGCGTCATTGGCGCGGGTCAGATGGGCAACGGCATTGCCCATGTCTGCGCCGTATCCGGTCTGGACGTGGTTCTTATTGACCGCGAACAGGAAGCCCTTGACCGGGCAATGGACACCATCAGAAACAATCTCGCCCGCCAGGTGCGGAAGGGAAAGTTGTCTGAAAGCGACCGGGACGCCGCGCTCGCCCGTATCACAACGGGCCTCGACATGTCGCTTCTGAGCGATGTCGACCTCGTGATCGAGGCCGCGACCGAGGATGAGGCCGTCAAGCGCAAGATCTTCACAGATCTGTGCCCGCTGATCCGCCCCGACACGCTGCTGGCGACCAATACCTCCTCGATCTCGATCACCCGTCTGGCCTCCGTCACCGACCGCCCGGAAAAATTCATGGGCATGCACTTCATGAATCCGGTGCCGGTGATGAAGCTGGTGGAACTGATCCGGGGCATCGCGACCGATGATGAGACCTTCCGGGAAATCCGCGCCCTGACGGAACGCATGGGTAAAACCACCGCCAATTCCGAGGATTTCCCGGCCTTCATCGTCAACCGCATCCTGCTGCCGATGATCAACGAGGCGGTCTACACGCTCTATGAGGGCGTCGGTTCGGTCAGTTCGATCGACAAGGCGATGAAGCTGGGCGCCAACCACCCGATGGGCCCGCTGGAACTGGCTGATTTCATCGGCCTCGATGTCTGCCTGGCGGTGATGCAGGTGCTCTACGAGGGGCTCGCCGACAGCAAGTACCGGCCCTGCC
>CAYXDL010000103.1:0-7485 GCA_964463775.1 uncultured Hyphomicrobiales bacterium | reverse complement strand
ATCGGTGTTGATGTAGCCCGGTGCCACGGCATTGACGGTGATACCGCTGCGCGCCCCTTCCTGGGCCAGGGCCTTGGTGAAGCCATGGACGGCGGATTTGGCGGCGGCGTAATTGACCTGGCCGTATTGGCCCGCCTGGCCGTTGATCGAGCCGATATTGACGATACGGCCGAATTTGCGTGCCTGCATGCCGGGGAAAACCGCCTTACACATGTTGAAGCAGGAACCGATATTGGTATCGATCACCTTCTGCCAGTCCTCGTGACTCATCTTCACCAGCGTGGAATCACGTGTGATGCCGGCATTGTTGACCAGAATTTCGACGGTGCCCAGATCCTCGGCAACCCTGGCGGCGCCTTCCTGGCAGGCGTCGAAATCCGATACATCCCATTTGTAGACGGGGATGCCGGTCTCCTCGTGAAAACGGTTTGCCGCCTCGTCATTGCCGCCGTAATTTGCGGCAACGATGTATCCGGTATCCTTCAGGGTTCTGGATATGGCGGCGCCGATCCCTCTGGTTCCGCCGGTGACTATGGCAACACGCGACATTTCTTCTCCTCCCGCTGAATGTTCGCTGATGTCAAAACGCTACCCGGTACTGACCTCTCTCCGGTATTTCCCTGCCCGCCATCCGGCAGGCAGAGGTGAGCGGAACGGCTCAGCGTTCCACACACATGGCAATGCCCATGCCGCCGCCGATGCACAGGGTGGCCAGGCCCTTGCTGGCATCGCGGCGCTTCATTTCATGCAGCAGCGTGGTCAGGATCCGCGCTCCCGAGGCGCCGATCGGGTGACCGATGGCGATGGCACCGCCATTGACGTTGACCTTGTCCGTATCCCAGCCGAGATCCTTGTTCACGGCACAGGCCTGGGCGGCAAAGGCCTCATTGGCCTCGACCAGGTCGAGATCATCGGCCTTCCAGCCCGCCTTTTCCAGCGCCCGGCGGCTGGCCGGGATGGGGCCGGAGCCCATGATCGCCGGATCGACACCGGCCTGAGCCCAGGAACGGATGACCGCCAGCGGGCTGAGGCCGCGTTTTTCGGCTTCCTTCAGGGGCATCAGCACCACGGCCGCCGCGCCATCATTGATGCCGGAAGCATTGCCCGCCGTGACCGTGCCGTCATCGCGTCTGAAGGCCGGGCGCAGCTTCGCCAGTGTTTCGACCGTGGTGTCGGGGCGGATATATTCATCCTCCTCCACGATCGTCTCGCCCTTGCGCGTCTTTATGGTGACGGGGACGATTTCCTCCCGGAACCGGCCTTCGGCCCGCGCTGCCGCCGCCTTTTGCTGTGATGCGGCGGCAAACGCATCCTGCTCGTCTCGGCCGATCTGCCATTTCTCGGCGACATTCTCGGCGGTGATCCCCATGTGATAGCCGTTGAAGGCATCCCACAGCCCGTCGTGAATCATGGTATCGACAAATTTCAGGTCGCCCATTTTCTGGCCGGCGCGCAGATGCGCGCAATGGGGGGCCTGGGTCATGCTTTCCTGCCCGCCGGCAACCACGATGGCCGAATCGCCGTTGACGATCGCCTGATAGCCAAGCGCGACGGAACGCAGCCCCGATCCGCACAGCATGTTTACGCCCCAGGCCGGCACGGCATCGGGTACGCCGGCCTTGATCGATGCCTGCCGTGCCGGGTTCTGACCCTGCCCGGCGGAAAGGATCTGGCCCATGATCACTTCGGATACCTCTTCCGCCGCCACGCCCGCACGTTTCAGGGCCTCGGCGATGGCGACAGCGCCCAGATCATGGGCAGGCAGGCTGCCCAGGGCTCCGTTGAAGGCCCCAACTGGGGTGCGGGCGGCGGATACGATGGCGATATCGGTCATTGGTCGAACCTCGTCTGTCATGATGCATGCCGGCGCCGGGATTTCCGCATCGGATGCTCTGCCGGCGGCTGTGGCGGAAAATTACCCGTTCGGCATGACAATCTTTTCAATCATTACCGGCAAGAATGCACCAGTCATGGCCAATGGTAAACCAAATTTTTGCACCGCACAAAAATAATATTGACCGGCGCCCCCTTTCCTTTTCCCGGGGCACCCGTATTCCTCAGCCGGAGGAGACTTCCCGCAGCCAGTCTGCGAGCGGCGACCACAGATTGGCGATGGCGCCACTACCGACCACCATGCCGATATGGCCGCTGTCCGGATGCAGGCGGTGGACCTGCGGCAGGGCATCCGCCAGGGCCTGGCTGGAAGCCGTGGGGACGATGCGGTCCCCCCGCGGCATGGCGATGAGCGCCGGAACATCGAGCCGTTCCGGGCGGATGGCTGTGTCTCCGATACGCCATTGGCCCGTCTGGGGCAGGTTGGCGCCATACCATTGTTCCAGCACCTGCAGGGCCAGGGGTCCGGCCAAAGGCACGCCGTCATTCAGCCAGTCTTCGAGGGCGACGAACTGCCGGGCGCGGGCGCTGTCGGCGGGCATGCGGGCAAAGGCGGCGAATTTCCGCTGTGCCTGAGTGGGATCGAGGGCTGCGAAATAGGCCTGCAGCAGATCGACGGGGATCGTCCCCGCGCCTTTGATGATCCGGCGCAGCATGGGTTGCTGCAGATTGAGAATGCGCGTGGCCATGGCCTGATCGGCATGAAAGTCCCAGGGGGTGGCCAGCAGGGCCAGGGCGGCGATATGTCCGGGATGCAGGGCGGCGAGGGCCACGGCCAGGGTACCGCCCATGCAATAGCCGACAAGCGGTACCCTGCCGCCCTGAATGTTTCCTGCCATGCGCAGGAAGCCTGTCAGGATATCGCCGATATAGGCGTCAAATCCGAAATGGCTTTCCGCATCGCCGGGCGCGCCCCAGTCAACGAGCAGGGGCCGGAAACCCTGCCCGGCCAGCCAGCGCAGGAAGGAACGTTCCGCCGTCAGATCGAGGATATAGGCACGGTTGATCAGGGAGGGGATGACCAGAACGGCGGGCTTTCCTGCCTCACCGTAATCGAGCAGACGGGCGGATCCTGCCGTGCTGAGAACAGGAACGGCGGGCAGATCGCGCCGGTAACCGTGATTCTGGTACCGGCGCATGCCCTCCAGCATGGCAGCGAGCCGGTTTTGCGTTTCACCGGCCAGGGCGGCCATGAATTTCCCCTGATCGAGAGACAGGATTTGCCGGCGCAGATCTTCCGCCTCATCGCTGAGCGCATCGTCCCAGGGCAGGGCGCCGGCCAGCATCGGCCCCAGGGCCCCGAATGCGCCGAACAGTCCGCTGGCGCCCAGCAGGATCTGCAGGCCGAGAGGGCGGGGGCCGGCGCGTTGTGGCACCGGGGTGTCAGGGGAGGCGGCAGTGGTGGGGGCGGCGTCAGCCTGGCCGGTCATCGTCATCGTCATCGCGCCTTGCTCCATCCGGCGTCATGCCCTGCGGGAGGGGCGGAACATGGCCGCTTGCGGCATGGATGGCCACCTGACGCAGCCACAGATCGAGAAACCGTCGTGCTGCCCGGTTGCAGGCGTTTTCCTCCCCGTTGTTTCCGGGCGCGGGGGAAGGGGTCTCTTTCTGTTCGTCCTGTTCACTCATGGTCACAGTATAGCGGCCTTGCCCCGTTCATGGATAGGGAGGGGGCGGATGAAGGCAGGCGGATGAGGGGTTTTGCCGCACCATGGCTTACGCATTGCACAATGAGGGCTTGCGCATTGCAGCAAATGCCTGTCAAAATACCGCCTTCCTGGAACAGTCGAGGGTTCGTGACGTGGCAGATGAAGTGAAGACCGACCAGCAGGAGCCGATTACCATCAAGAAATACGCCAACCGGCGTTTGTACAACACGGCAACCTCTTCCTATGTGACGCTGGAGGATCTGGCCCGGATGGTGCGCGACGGCCGGGAATTCGTAGTCTATGATGCGAAGACCGGTGAGGATATCACCCGCACGGTGCTGACGCAGATCATCTTCGAAGAGGAAAACAAGGGGCAGAACCTGCTGCCGATCAATTTTCTGCGTCAGCTCATCTGTTATTACGATGACAGTCTGAAGGCTCTGGTGCCAAGCTATCTGGACATGACGATGGACAATTTCGTCCGTCATCAGGATCAGCTTCGCGGCAATCTGGAAAAAGCCTTTGGTGAACCTTTCCGCCAGTTCGAGGAACTGACCCGGCAGAACCTGCAGATTTTCCAGCAGGCGATGGGCAGCCTCAACCCGTTTCTTAACATGGCGGGGGCGGCCCGGCAGGATCAACCCTCCCGGGAGACTCCATCAGAGGATAAGGGCAATCCGGAGAAGGAATCCGCCGGCGATGTCGAGGCCCTGCGCCGTCAGCTTGAGGAAATGCAAAGTCAGATCAATCAGCTTATGGGGAAGAAGGACTGAAGGGTTTCATTTTCTTCGTCCTTTCAGGCCGTATTCCGCTGTGGTCAGACCATGCGGCGGCGGGCTTTTCGTCCGGCCCTGCTGTCCGGATTGTGAACGGACAGCGTGATCTCAATTTGTTAACCTGCCGTATGTAGCATTATCCGAAAATTTTATTCAAAGTGTGGGCATCGTGCAGGTCGAACCCATAGGCGCATTCCCGGCCCGGCTGTCCGCGTATCATAATGCGCGGCCG
The DNA here is from genome assembly GCA_964463775.1 of uncultured Hyphomicrobiales bacterium. GTDB lineage: Bacteria > Pseudomonadota > Alphaproteobacteria > Minwuiales > Minwuiaceae > JALXAG01. Next base: position 2,935 of record CAYXDL010000103.1, on the reverse strand, counting down.
TTGCGCCCTGCCCGAAACGGGCCGGAGACATCTGCCGCTGCCGCATCCGGGCTGAAAGGCGATGAGGTGCCGGGCCGCTCTGCTGACCCGGCCGGTACGGCAAGGGGGCGGAGCTCATCCTCACCACGCCGGGACGGCGTGGCGCGCCATGACGGCCGTGAGGCCGTACGCCTCGATTCCCTGCACCGGAATCGTGAGAACCCGGCTGCGGATGTTGTGGGTGCCGGTATCCGCGCGAATGTTTCCCGCCCGGCCCACAGGCTGCCGCTCGGTTTTTCCAGCGCCTTTACCGCGCAATTGCTGGCACAGGAAAATACCGTGACCGCCCCGGCCAGCGAACAGGCCCGCCTTGCCGCCAATCTTGCCGCTTATGAGGCCGCGACGGCACGCGGGCGGCAATATCTGGGGCCGCAGATGCCTTTCACCCTGCGGGTATAGGCGGCGCGCCGCGGGTACAAAGCCGTCCCGGAGGCGTTACTGTTTGGCGACGAAGATGCCCGCAGCCTTGTAGCTTCCCGATTGGGCGCTGAACTGCCCGCCGGTTTCCGCTGCCGGGTTGCCGCCGCCGGCATAGAAAGCCCCGTCCATCTTGCCGCTGAAACCACCGGGGGCTGTCAGGGCCCCGGAATAAACCGCGCCGGAGCCGGACAGGTTGTACTGGAAGGTATTGCCGTCGAACTGGCTGATGGTGGCGGTGCCGCTGGCGGTGGCGAAGTTCCAGTTCATGGTGAAGTCGCCGCGTTCCAGATAGAAGCTGCTGCCGGTAAAAACCTGGCCGAAGGCATGGCCGGAATAGGTTGCGGTACCGCTCAGCCCGTTGATGGCGATATCCGGCGCTTTCACCCCGGCCACCCAAGGGGCCATGTGAAAGACATCCCGGACCTGCCCGGCGCTTTCCAGTTCGCCGGACCAAAGCCCCCATTTGACATAGGCACAGGCGCAGTAGGCCGCATCGCCGAGCCCGTCCTCTATGGCGCCGTCGGAGCTGGGGGCGTCATCACTGGCCATGGCGATATTGGCGGTGGCTGTCACGGCGTTGACCTTCGCCTGATTGTTGGTCGCTGTCGCACCGAAGGCACTGTCATCGCCGAAAAAGCTGTAGCCGTCCGATCCGTCAGGATCACCGAAACGGATGTCATAGCTGCGTGCCGTGCCGGTCGTCCGCACAAGCTGGAAGCGGGCCTCGATCTCGTTGCGCAGCGGGCGTTTGGTGATGGTGACCCGGCTGGTATCCGGTACAGCCGAGACAGAGCTTGAAACGATTTCAACCTCATTGGCAAAGCTGCCGGCCATGGCGCCGCTGTTCGGGTCGTAAAGAATGCTCAGCCCGGTGGCGAAACCCTCCAGAATTTCCGCCGTGCGCGGAAAGCTCCCCAAGGGCGTGTCGCCGGCAGTGGCTATGTGAGGTACCAGGGGAACATTGATGCTATAGGTGCTGCTGACACTGGATGTGCGTTCGGTCAGACCCCGGCTGAGGATATTGTCATTAGCGTCCACCCGGGCCGCTTCCAGCATCATGTAACTGCAGTCGCTACCAAAACAGTCATGACCGGATCCGGCATCGGCGCTGGCGATGTAACCCGAAATCGTTGTGGCGGGAAGGGCGCTATTGGCAATGGCCGTGCCTGCGACGCGGGCGGAAAGGAAGGGGCGGGTCTGTGAATCCGCACGCAATGTTCCCGTGCCGATGCCAAATGCTGATATCTGTCCGCTGCCACTGCCGACAATGCCTTCGCTGAAGATGCCGAATGACCGGCTGCCTTCGGCCGGGGCACCCACGGCAAAAACGACTCCGGCGCCGCTATCGGCACCGCTGTCGAGATTGCCTGTGGCCACGGGGCGGAACAGGGGCAAACCGCCGCCAAGGCCGAAATCGGACAAGGCATCATACTCTGCTATCGGCACGGCTGGCGGCAGCAGGGTCGGGCGTCCGGCGAACAGAATGCTCCTGTTGGATGGGGTCTGTTCCTCCTCCAGCTCATAATAGAGGAAATCGCCGCCCGAGAAAAAATGGCCGGTCCCCTGAACTGCGGTTGTCCCAAGAAGGTTGGGACCAAGAGCGGACGAGACCGGGAAACTGTTCGACGCTACCGCGCGCAGGGCAAAGATATCGCTGCCATATTCACCGATCAGCGCGCCGTCGATAATGGTGGAGGCGAGAATGGGAACATTGCTGCTGCTTACCCCGTCCGCCGTGCCGACGGCGGTGCCACTGGCAAATTTGATCCGGCCGGTGAAAACCGTCAGCAGGGACTGGGCGTTTTCGATAATGAATTGAGTAAGGGAACCTTCGCTGGCCTCGTTGAGGCTGCCGGCAAGGGTGTCCTCTGTCACAGAGGCAAGCCGGGCGGCCTCAGGAGCGGGAAGGAAACGACGGGGATTGATGTCCGAACCGATACGGCGGATGCCGCTGCGGCTGATCCGGTTGCGGATGCGCCGTACGATGGGCTGGAGTGTGCCGGTGCTCTCCTTTTTTTCCAGCGAGGCCAGGGCGCTTTCCAGTTCCTTTGCCGCAACCGGTATCGGGGCCGACGGGGGTTTGCCGGGGGCGGGAATGCGGACCTGGAAACCGGGTACGGAGATCGTCTGCCTGCCTGCCGGTGTGTCGATGGTCAGGGACTCCCCAAACAGGAATGTGGCGCTGACGGCTCCTCCGGCAGAGATGTTGAACAGGGCAATGCCGCCGCGAATGCCGATGGTCGCCGATGGTGTTTTCAGGGTTACGGGTTTTTTCTTGCTGATGCGCCCGCCGACGAAACGGAACAGCCCCTTGGTGGCGCTCAGGGCCAGGGTGCCGCTTTTTGCGTCCGGATCATAGATGAACTTGTCTATGGTAATGGCGCTGGAGGGGCCGACGGTCAGGGCGGATCCGTCAAGAAACAGCAACTGTGCCTGGCCGTCAGGGCCGGTCCGGACCTGTTCCTGAAAGAACATC
>CAYXDL010000102.1:0-7516 GCA_964463775.1 uncultured Hyphomicrobiales bacterium | reverse complement strand
GGATGATCGTGGCGTTGCTGGTCTCTCTCGCGGGGCTGACGCTGACCGGTTGGATGCTGACACTCGATGCCTTTTGGGGTGTCGGATGGGTTGAGGAAGTCCATGAGGGCATTGCCAATTTTACCCTGTTCCTCGTCCTCCTGCATGTGGCCGGGGTGATCTTCACCAGTTTTGAGACCGGGGAGAACCTCGTCCGTTCCATGATTACGGGGCGCAAGCGCGCCGGATAGTTGTTTCCCTGCATGTGAATCGGCACGGGAGCCGCCCGCCCGTGTCAGGCGAAGGGTCGCGGATTGGATTCGCGGCCCTTTACGCTTTTCACGATTTTACGGTCGGACCCTGACTGATTGGGCGCTTTTCAGGACAAGGGGCCGGGGGACATCGGCGGCAGAGATATATTTGGTCATGACGGGGGGGGATGACAGGCGTTGCTGCAGGCTGAGCAGGGCTTGCTCCGGCACAGTGAGGACAGCGGGCGGACATGTCGGCAGCATTACCGCCGGGGCCATGGAGGATTGGGCCAGAACGATGATGTCGTATTTGCCGGAAACAGCCAGTTCGCGGGCACATTCGGAGATGCGTTCAAGATAGGTGCCGGTTCTGCCCTGCAGAAATAACGGCCAGGCATTCGGGGCCATGACGATATCGCAATGGTGGCCTTCGGGGCGGCAGGCGGTGAACAGGGCCTGTGTCGCCTGGCGGGTGCCGGGGGCGGCAATGATGGCGGCGATGCGCCGGCCCCGGGTGAAGGCTGCCCGGGCCAGGGCCTCATCGGCGCGCAGGACGCGCCCGCGCAGCGCTTTCGGAAGATCCTCCACGACGGGGCCGAGGCTCGAACAGGTCAAAAGCAGGATATCGGCGGTTTCCAGCAATTCCGTCAGGCAGTGCAGAACCGTGCGCCGAACCTTGTGCGTCAGCCCGCCCCCGGCGAGGGCAAGCAATCCGGGCTGCACATGATGACGGCATTCATGGCCGGGCAACAATTTTCTGCACAGAGGGGCGAACAGTTTTTCGTTGCTCGCCGCCGTGTGCAGCAGGGCGATTTTCATGTTTGCTTCCGGCTTCTCTTGTCAGGGAGGATCAATTCTCATATTGCATATCCTATGCGGGCGGATCAAACAATGGATATGGATGCAGGAGGCATGACGCATCCCGCTTACTGGCGGGCGCTGATCCCGGAGCTGAGCATCGGCGCATGCAAACGCCCGGATCCCTGCCATATCACGCCCGAATGCCTTGCCGCCGTTTCCGATGATCTGCAGCAACGGGGATATTTCATCCTGCCGCCGCTGCTGGCCGATGAGGCCGGTCCTCTTGCCGCCGCCATCGGGCGGCTGGCCGCGCGCGGGATTCCGCCGGTACTGATCTGGGTTTACGATGCACCCTGGATGTTGTTTGCCCGGATGAACGGTTTTCTGAAATATTTTCTGGGCGAGGGGGTGCGCCTGCTGCCGCATTTCTGGGCCTGGCACGTGGCGGCGGACAATACGGCCGCCGCGGGCAGCAATCAGGGCTGGTCGATGCATCGTGATTGCTCGGTTCCGACGGTGATCGACGGCATCATCATGTCCCTGTCATTGTGGATCGGGCTGAGCGATGCCCGCCCCGAGAATGGCTGCATGCATGTGCTGCCGCTGGATGCGGAACGTCGTCTTGCCCCGAACGGCGTTTTGCCGGATAGACTGCCTGATGATGCGGCGGTGGCGCTGGCGGTGCCTGCAGGCACGGTGATGGGCTGGCGGCAGGATGTGCTGCATTGGGGCGGGCGGGCCCGGGTGGGGGATGCACGCATCAGCCTGTCGCTGGAATATCAGAACCCGGCATTTGCGCCTCTGGCCGAGCCGCTGCTCGATCCGCTCACCCCCCCGCCCTTTGAGCAGCGCCTTGCCCTGATTGCCGCTCAGTTTGCCAAATACAGTCACATGCAGGCCCTGCGCCCGGCGGAGCGTGCATTCCTTGCCCGCATGGGCTGGGGCTGACAATGTCACTTGAGCGTGCAATCGGCTTGGCGCGCAGCGCGGATCTGCCGATAGCCCCCTTGCTTGAGGATATTGCCGGGGCGCTTCGCGACCATCCCTCACTGATACTGAAGGCGCCCCCCGGTGCAGGTAAGACGACGATCGTACCGCTGGCCCTGCTCGATGCTCCGTGGCGGCGGGATCGGAAAATTCTGATGCTGGAGCCGCGGCGCCTGGCGGCGCGGGCGGCGGCGATGCGTCTGGCCTCCCTTCTGGGGCAAAGCCCGGGCGAGGATGTCGGATACCGCATCCGTGGCGATGCCTGCCCCGGCCGTGCCATTGAGGTTGTGACCGACGGTATTCTGACCCGGATGATCCAGAATGATCCGGGCCTCGATGGCGTGGCGGCGATTCTCTTCGATGAGGTCCATGAACGCGGGCTGGAAAGCGATCTCGCCCTGGCTCTGGCCCTGGAATGCCAGGGGGCGCTGCGCGACGATCTGCGCCTGCTGGCCATGTCGGCAACGCTTGAGCATGTGCCGCTGCAGCGTGTGATGGGCGATGTGCCGGTGCTGGAAAGTGCCGGGCGCCAGTTCCCGGTCGAAACCCGTTACCTGCCCCGGCCCGAGCGGCGGGATGTTCCGGAAAAGGTGGCCGAAACGGCCATGATGGCGCTGCGGGAACACAAAACCGGGGATGTGCTGGCCTTTCTGCCCGGTGCGGGTGAGATACGCAGGGCCGCCGCCTGGCTGAAACAACGTCTTGGCGGTGCGGCGGATATCTGTCCGCTTTATGGCGATCTCGACATGGCGGCGCAGCGCGCCGCGTTGCGCCCTGCCGGCGGCGGGCGGCGGCGGATCGTGCTGGCAACGGCCATCGCCCAGACCAGCCTGACGATCGACGGCGTGCGCATTGTAATCGATGGCGGCCTGTCACGCGGACCCGCCTATGATCCGGGCTCCGGCATGACCCGTCTGGAAACCCGTCCTGTCTCCCGTGACGAGGCGGAGCAGCGCCGGGGGCGCGCCGGGCGGCAGGGTCCCGGGGTGTGCTATCGCCTGTGGCCCAGGGCCGCCCATGGGGCGCTGCCCGCCCGCCAGATGCCGGAAATTCTTGTCACCGACCTGTCGGCACTGGCGCTGGAACTGGCCATTTGGGGGGTGCGTGATCCTTCGCAATTATCCCTGATGGATCCGCCGCCTGTGGCATCCTTTGCCGCTGCGCAGGCGCTTCTGCAACGCCTGAAGGCGCTGGACGGGCAGGGGGGTGCAACCGGACATGGCAAGCGCATGGCCGCGCTTGGGCTGGCGCCACGCCTGGCGCATATGGTGCTGATGGCGGCAGAGGACGGGGCCGATGCCCGCATCACCGCCGCCTGGCTGGCGGCATTGCTGGGCGAGCGGGATCCCCTGCGCATGGTGGCGGGTAATGCCGACTTGGCGGCGCGACTGTCCCTTGCCGCTGCCGGAGAGTCTGACCGGCAATTGACCACAGCGCGGCGCGAGGTCAGGCGGCTCCTGAAACGGCTGAAGACATCCGGAGACAGGCAGCAAGGAAGAATCCGCCCCGAACTGGCAGGAGCTCTGCTGGCCCGGGCCTGGCCCGACCGGGTGGCGCATCGCCGCGGGCGGGAAGAGGAGCGGACCACCTATCGCCTGGCAAATGGCAAGGGGGCGTGGATCGGCAATGAGGATCCTTTGTCGGAAAGCCCGTTTCTGGCCATTGCCGAACTGAGCGGCGGCGGCGCCGATGCCCTGATCCGTCTTGCCGCGCCGCTCACCGCCGAGCAGATCGAAGCTTTGTTTGCCGCGGAAATTACGGAGGATGTCGATATCCGTTATGATCTCTCTGCCGACAAGGTCGCCGGGCATGCGCGGCGCATGTTCGGGTATCTGGTGCTCAAACGCCATCGTCTTGCACGTCTTGACGATGATCAGGCAGTACCGGCCCTGATCGCCGCCATCCGGGCCCGGGGTCTTCATTGCCTGAAATTCTCGCCGGCGGAGAACATGTTCCGCGCCCGTGTCGCCTGGGCGGCCGGCCGGGAAAAGGCGGCATGGCCGGATCTCGGCGATGCGGCGCTGCTGGCGGGAATGGAGGAATGGCTGGCCCCGGCTTTGGCGGGATGCCGGTCACTGAAGGAGGTGGCGGCGGTGAACAAGCTGCCGCTGCTGGAAGCCCTGCTGCCCTGGGACCTGCGCCGTCTGCTGGAGGAAATCGCCCCCGCTTCCCTCACCCTGAGCAATGGCAGAAAAGCGGCGGTCGATTACATGCAGGGCGAACGCCCGGTACTGGCCGTGCGTCTGCAGGATATGTTCGGCGTATGTGAAACACCGGCCATCGATCGCGGGCGGCAGAAACTGCTGCTGCATCTGCTTTCCCCGGCACGGCGTCCGGTGGCGGTGACCGATGATCTGCAGCGTTTCTGGACCGGCGCCTATAAAGAGGTGCGCAAGGAAATGCGTGGCCGCTATCCCCGCCATGCCTGGCCCGAGGATCCCATGAATCGGATCCCATGAAAGGGTCGGGACGGCCGGAAAGCGGCCACGCCGGTGATGTTCAGAATCTGTCGACGGCAACCACTTCATCCATGGCCAGCGGACCGCTGCGCGGATGCGCGTCCTGAGCGGGCTTGCCAATGGCGACGAACATGGCGATGGCGTGATCCTCGGGCAGACTGATCAATTCACCGACCTTGTCGAAGTCAAAGCCATCCATCGGGCTGGAGCCGTAACCCATTTCCTGAGCTGCAAGCATCAGCGACTGGGCGGCAATGCCGCAGGAGCGCATGGCCTCATCCCGCTGTACCTGGGGTTTGCCGCGATAATAGCCGTCTATGGCGCCGGCCATGAATTCCTGCACCTCTTTTGTGGTGTTGCGCCAGTAGCGCTCCGGATTCTTCTGCCATGCGTTCAGATCGGCGCACAGAATGATGAACAGGGAGCTGTCGGTCACCTGTGCCTGGTCCCAGGCGGCAGCGCGGATCTGCTGGCGTAATTGAGGATCCTTGACGACAACAAAACGCCAGTTCTGAATGTTGAAGGCTGTCGGCGACAACATTGCCAGTGAAAGCAGCTCCCGTTCCTCTTGCGCGCTGAGGCGGTGATCGGGATCGAAATGCTTGATGGCGCGGCGGGTGGTAATGGCGTCCTTGACGTTCATGATTTTCTCCATTGGATGAGTGGAGTATCCGAAATAGAACGACAGGATAAAATCGGCAAGAACGCACTATTTTGTGCTATAAGTACAATAATGTGCTATAGAAACATAAAGTATACCATTGGTTTTTCATAGCTGCCGGTGAACTGCAGCGCCATGTGGAGGCGATATGAACGAGATCAGGCCGCAAAACGGGGGCAAGCGGGAAAGTGCAACCGGACAGAGCCATGCCAACACCTGCCCGATGGAGGTGACATTGGAAATCGTCGGCGGCAAATGGAAGGGGATGATCCTTTATCATCTGCGCCATCAAACCCTGCGTTTCAACGAGTTGCGCCGACGAATGCCGGGCGTGACCCAGCGGATGCTGACCAGGCAGTTACGGGAACTGGAGGTGGATCACATTGTTCGGCGGAAGGTTTACCGGGAAATTCCGCCGAAGGTGGAATACTCCCTGTCAGAGCTTGGACGGACGCTTACGCCAGCCCTTTGCGAGCTTGAGAAATGGGGTGTCGCTTATATGGATCAGGTCGGTGAATTGCGCAAACAAATCACAATGCGTGGGCAGAAAGTGGACTGAGGGCGCATTCAGGATCCGCTGCGCAGCAGAATGAGCACCGTCATGGCCAGCAACAGCAGGGCGGAGACGATAAGGCTGTTGCGCGTGGCCTGTTTCGCCGACTGACGTTCCAGCCAGCCGCGCGGACGGATTCCGGAATAAACAAAAACCAGCAATGCGGCCAGGTTGACCGAGACGAGATTGATTGCCAGCAGCAGCGCCGCGCCGCCTGCCCCGGCCCATCGTCCGGCACCGAGCATGAGGCCCAGCGTTGCCGCGGGTGGCAGCAGGGCCACTGCAACCATGACACCGACCAGGGTGCTGGACAGGCCGCGTGTGACCGACAGCCCCGCCGCAATGCCCGATGCCAGTGCCAGAGCGACCGAATCCAGACCGGCCCCGGTACGCGAGGTTATTTCACCCGCTTCCAGCGGAAGGGACCACAAGGCCGAGGCGGCGGCAGGCAGCAGAATCGCCAGGGCAAGCCCGAAGACGGTGGTGATGACGGCACGCAGCATCAGCGATCCGTCCCCCAGTGCCGCGCCGAGGGAAAAGGCCAGGTTGGGGCCCAGAAACGGGGCCACGACCATGGCGCCGATAATTACGGCGACATTATCGCCGATCAGTCCGATGGCAGCCACCAGCGTCGCCAAGACCGCCAGCAGGGTATAATAGCCGCTGATGCTGCCGCCTCTGGCAATGGCGGCATAGATTTCCTCACGGCTGGCGGCCAGGGCACGGCGGCGCTCCGTTTCCCGGTTTTTCGCATCCTCTTCATCGTCCTTGCCGGGCAGGGGCAGGGTGGCATCTACCGGCTGGATGGTCAGGCGCCAGTCATCCTGACCGGACAGGGCCTTCTGCAGCCCGTCGAGGATTTTCTGCCGGTCGGCGGCGGCGGCCAGAATGCGGATGGCACGGCGGTTGCCGTCCCGCATTCCGCCGACATGCCAGTCCAGTGCCCCGCATTGCTCGGCAACGGCGGCGAGGGTGTCCATATGTCCCTCACCGGCCGTGACCTCGATCATTTTATATTCCATCCATCCCGCCGCTCTTGCCGTTCTCTTCGGGAAAGGCTAAAGCGGCAGAAGGCAAACAGCAATATGCAACACCGGCGCGGCCGCCGGACAAGGAGCAACGCATCATGAGCATCGCCATTTCATCGGCTTTCGATTCCGGCAATATTGAGGTCATCGATGCCTCTGATCCGCTGGCGCCCAGGCTGGCCATCCGCCGCGACAACAATTCGGATTTCTTCCAGTGGTTCCATTTTCGCCTGAGCGGTGCCGCCGATCAGGATATGGAAATGGCGATCATCAATGCCGGTGAGGCAGCCTATCCCGCCGGATGGGAAGGATATCGCGCCGTAGCCTCCTATGATCGGGAGACCTGGTTCCGTGTTGATACGGAATATGGGGAAGGTGTGCTGACCATCCGTCACCGTCCCAGCCATGACAGCGTGTATTATGCCTATTTCGCCCCGTACAGTCTGGAGCGTCATGCCGATCTGATCGCCGAATGCCAGATGTCACCTTTCTGCCGCCTGCGCCTTTTGGGCCGGAGCCTGGACGGACGCGACATGGATCTGCTGAGCGTTGGCGAAGCGGCGGCGGACAAGCCGGTCATGTGGATCATCGCCCGCCAGCATCCGGGTGAGAGCATGGCCGAATGGTGGATGGAAGGGTTCCTTGAGCGCCTTCTGGATCCGGACGATCCGCAGGCCGGATTCCTGCGTGAGAATGCCGTTCTGCACATCGTGCCCAACATGAATCCGGATGGCAGTTTCCGCGGACATCTGCGCACCAATGCGGCGGGGGCCAATCTGAACCGTGAATGGCTGGAG
>CAYXDL010000101.1:1333-7541 GCA_964463775.1 uncultured Hyphomicrobiales bacterium | reverse complement strand
TGAAGCCCTCGGCATGAGCGAGATTTCCACCTATATCTCCTCGGGCCCCGAATGTCCCGTCCGCCCGGGAAGCCCCGGCCGGCCACAACCGGGGCGCCGTGTTGTCATCCTGTCCGAGAGCCCGCCGCACACGCCCCTGCCCGCCGGGAAACGGGGACTGCTGGCCGTTCACCGCAGTGACCCCGGCCTGATGCTCGGTTACTGGCGACGGCCGGAAGAGGAAAAAACCGTTTTCTTCGGCGATTATTTCGCCGGTGGCGATATCGCGCATATGGATGGTGATGGTTACATCCACTTCCATGGCCGGGCCAGCGAACTGATGAACAGTTTCGGCTACCGCGTCGCCCCGCAGGAGGTGGAAGAAGCCCTGCTGCACCACCCGGCCATACAGGAAACCGCCGTTGCCGAATGCACCGTCGATGATGAAAAATCCGTCATCGCCGCCTTTGTGGTGCTGAAGGACGGCCTGCCGCCCCCCGGAAGGCGGGAGCTGATGGATTTCGCCGCCAGCCGACTGGCCGATTACAAACGCCCCCGGGAAATCCGCTTTGTCGACGCCCTGCCGCGCAGCGCCAATGGCAAGGTTCTGCGCCGTTCCCTTCACCTGAACATGGGTACAGAGGCTTCCGACATCTGAAGGGTGCCGTAAACGCGCCCCACCTCCCTGCATGAGCACTGCCAATTGCCGGCATTGACGCAACTAGTTTCCTCCTGAGTGTCCCTGCTGTTTTCATGGAAAGCATCAGACAGAGGCAGGAGGAGAAAATGCCCAAGATCATCATCGGCAATGTCGATAACGAAGCCATGGTCGGCGATCCGGATCAGATGAGCCCGGCGCAATTCATCACCACCGCCACCGTGGGTGCGCGCCTTCTTTGGCTGGCCGGCCCCGGGGACATCCTGATCATGCCTGTCCCCTTTTCAGAAGCCATGCTGAGATATTTCTCGGCGCGGACAGGAATTGACACGGAGACACTGACCATCATCGCCCCGGAGAATGGCGGCGAAAACCCGGCGCCGCTGAGCGGTGATGTGCTTCTGGCCCCGGAAATGATTCTCCGCATCCGCAAGGCCATGGCCAGCCGGCGAGAACAGCAATGGTCGGTCGAACCCTATTTCTTTACCAGCGCCATCGGCGCGCTTGAAGACGCCATCGGGCTGAAACAAGAAGAAAAGCAGTCGTCATTCCTGCGCGAAGGCGGGGCAGAGCTTTTCAACAGCAAATCCTTTTTCCGCAAAATGATGCGGGCAAAGGGAATAGCGATACCCGATGGCGCGTGTTGCCTGAGCCTGAATCATCTGTTGCAGATCGCCCCGCGGCTGATCGAAACCACGGGTGCCATCATCCTCAAACAGGAACTTCAGGCCGGCGGTGACGGCAATATCGTCATGACCTGGGACCGTGACGCAACGTTGCCGGGAGCCTCCCGGGTTCTGCACGTGCGCTCTATCGAAGAGATGAAGGAACAACTGCGCCAGCTATGGCCAATGTTCACATCCGGTAATAACAACCACGTCATTGTCGAGGCCTATCACCGCCCAAGCGCGGTCCTCTATGGCGAATTCGCAATTGATGACCACGGGCGGACAACCTGTCTGAACCATGGCATGATGCGCATGGAACCCCTGTGGTGCGGCTTCGAAATTCCCGGCGACCTGCCGGTGCCGGCGCGCAGCGAATTCATCGCCGGGGGGCAGGCCATTGCGTCCATGGCCGCCGAAACCGGTTTTCGCGGAAAAATCAATATCGATGCCATACTCGTGGATGAAGCCGGCATCCTGTTCAACGAATTCAACGGGCGCCTCGGCGGGTGCACCCATATTGATGACATTGCACGCCGTCTCGCCGACCCGGCCTATTCGGCGAACCACGCAATTGTTACCCGCAACAAACAGCCCGTCCCCTCATGGGAGGTGTTGCAGGGCGTCCTCACCCATAATGAGCTGGATCACACGCCCGAGCGCGGGCAGGGCATCATCGTTCTGACGGACAGCATCTCCCTTGACGGTACCATTGAATATATGGCCCTGGGAACATCAGCCGGGGAAGCATCCGCCATCGAGGATCGCTTCACAGCCGCCCTCACCGCCTTTACCGGCGGACAGCGCCCCCTTGCCATCACGGCACGGCGGATGATGACATGAACCGCTCCTATCTCGGCAATCTGCGGCGGACGGACAGGAAATCGCTGGGGCTGATCATTCTTCAGTTTGCCACCAACGCCTCAACCTTCATGTCCTTTCCGCTGCTCAGCATCCTGCTGAAACAACAGGGTCACGACGGCGTCTTCATCGGCGCCGTCCTGACCACTGTCCTGGTCTGCGCCAAGGGCCTGCCCCTGCTGATCGGTCATATCATCGACCGCCTTGGCGGGCGGATCTTTATCACCGGCGGCCTGATGATGCGCGCCGCGGGCTTCAGCGTTTTCTTCATCTCGGACAGTCCAAGCGCCAGCCTTCTGGCCGCCCTGCTCATCGGCATCGGGGCGGCGGCCTATGAAACCGCTGTCTACGCATTACTGGCCCGCCAGGGGGAAAACGAACGGCGCTTTCTGTTTCTCCTCAACAATCAGGCCCTGAATTCCGGTGTCATCCTCGGTCCGGCCATTGGCACAGTGCTGAGTTGGGGGCGCATTGACCTTGCCTTTGCCGCCAGTGCGGTATTCTTCACCCTCTCGGCCCTGGCCGCGCCGTTTTTCTGCCATCGGACGACTGAGACCCGCCCCGATGCATCTGGCGGAGCCATCCGGCCCCTTGCCGAAGCCTTTCGCGATCGCCGTTTTGCCCTGCTCTGTGCCATATTGGTACCCTGGTGGCTGATCTTCGCCCAGCTATACACCAGCTTTCCGCTGTTTCTGCTCTCGCTGCTGGGGCATGGCAGGGATACCCAGGTGATTTTCATCGTGAACGGTGTCACGGGCATGCTGATGGCATTTGTGCTGGCACCCCTGTTCAGCAGATTTGGGGAGGTGGCCCTGATCCGCCTCGGGTACCTGCTGCTGGCGATCCTGTTCATGGCAGCCCCGACGATTGGCGCCGCCCTGGTGTTTTTTGCCCTGATCGCCCTGTATACGGTGGCGGAGACCATCATTCTGGCCTCCTCCGATGCCGAAATCGCCCATGTGGCGCCCAAAGGGCGGGAAGCAACCTATTTCGGGGCCTCGCATATTTCCTGGATCATCGGCGGCGGCCTCGGCAATTTCCTGGGAGCGGAACTGTCAAGCCGGGGCGCGTTCACATCCCTGTGGTGGCTGCTCGCCGCCATGGCCGTCATCGGCGCCACCGGTATGACGATCTACCGCTCACGCTTCAGGGGCGCTCAGCAGGAAAAAACCCGGACGAAGGAAGAGGCGACAGCCCTCAGGTGACGTTCAGCCCGTCATCCGCGGCAATGATGGCACCGTTGATGAAATCGCTCTGCTCACCCGCAAGCAGCAGCAGCAGGCCATCCAGATCCTCGGGCTTGCCGACACGGCGGCGGGGCAGCATTGAAATCAGCTTCCTGCCCCCCTCCGTTGCCCAGTAATCGGCATTGATTTCCGTTTCGATATAACCGGGGCAGATGGCATTGACATTGATGTTATGGCGGCCCAGCTCCAGCGCCATCGCCTTGGTCATCTGCACGGCGGCGGCCTTGGACATGCAATAAACGGAAAGCTTGCCGATCACCCTCAGCCCGGCGACGGAAGCAATGTTGATGATCCGCCCGCCATTGCCGTGGCGGACCATGCGCCGCGCCGCTTCCTGGGCCACAAAAAATGCCCCCTTGGCATTGGTGTCCATGATGAAGTCGTAATCATCCTCACTCACATCCAGCACGCCTTTCATGACGCTGACACCGGAATTATTGACGAGAATGTCCAAAGCACCCAGTTCGGTTTCCGCCGCTTCGAAGGCGGCAGCGATGGAGGCAAGATCCGTAACATCCATTTTCAGGGGGATGGCACGGCCGTCAAATGCCGCGATTTCCTCCGCCAGGGCTTCGAGCCTGTCGGTACGCCGGGCACACAGGGCCACCTTGGCACCCGCCCGGGCCAAAGTCAGCGCAAACTGACGCCCCAGACCGGACGATGCGCCTGTGACCAATGCCGTTTTCCCGTCAAGCTGATGCATGCTCTTCCCCTTTTGTTATTCTCCGTTTGTCCGTGATGGCGGCATTGTCCCGTCAAACAATTCTGCCCGCAACCGATTATATCGGCTGCCGGCAAATTGCCGCATGGGCAGGGCTGGCAATACAACCGCTTTCATCGCCGGTTTTCCGACCCGGCCGGCCGCAATCCGTTCAGAGCTCAGGCGTGAACTGATGACGTGCGGTTTCCGTCACCGATACGGAGTCACCCCTGGCTATCCCGGGAAGCGGCAGTACTTCTGCTTTCGTGCCGATAAATACCTGGCCAACCAGCACCGCATCGACAGTGCACCCATCGCTTGCCAGCGGCAGCATCAGCCGTTTGGTGCGCATGGCGCGGCCCTTGTCCCAACGGAAGACACTCTCGGAAAACAGCGGTTGCGCACTGGTTGCGGTCTGAACGAACAGGCCATGGATATAATCGTGATATTCCCCGCTCATGATCTCATGCAGATGCATATTGCGGAAATCGCGCCCCCAGTGATCGACCATTTCGGTGCCGACAAGTCGAAAGCGCACATCCTGGCAGGCTGCGTCGTAATCGGCCAGGATCAGATATCTGAGAAGTTTTGGAATCTCTATCGGATCGATATCCGAACGCGCGGGCAGACCCTTGCCTTTTTTCTTCTGCCAATAATCGAGAAGTGCCTGCAGCCGGTCATCATCTATTTTGTTGTATATTTCCTGCATGCTTTATTCGGAACTGCCTCGCCATGAGCATATTTTAATATTGCAGGCGAAGAAGAATAGCACATTCTCAGAAATACTGAAAAAAAATGTATTTTTTCGTAAAACGGATATGGACAATGAATGAAACAGCCACCTGCACATTCACCCGGCATCACTGCGCATCGTAGGCGACGGGCAGACAGCAGCGTGATGGCCAGAACCCGCCGCAGGCGATCTCCCCATGATCGGAAATCTCCGGAATGAAAGACAGCGAAAGAGCTGTTGTCATTCCTGCCCGGATGGCACGAAGCCTTTGGCGCGGGCCTCGGCAAGCTGAGCTTCGAGCTGGTCTATCTTCCGCTGCATTTTCTCAAGACTGCTCAGCACCTGCGCTTCCGTATAGCGCGGCGTGATATGCTGACGGCAATTGACGTCGAAGGCTTCGATGGAAAAGTGTATCGCCCGCTGTACGGGATGCGGTCCCGGCGGAAATGCCAGGCGGGCAAAAAGGTCCGGATCATCCTCCACCACCCTGGCCCGGCCCCAGAATTTGACCCGCTGGCGCGTCGGATAATCGATCAGAAACAGGAACGCCCGGTCATTTTCTGAAAGATTGCCAAGGCTTATATACTGCCTGTTACCCTGATATTCGGCGAAGGCCAGCGTGACCGGATCCAGTAGTTTCAGGAATCCGGGCTCTCCGCCACGATGCTGGATATAGGGGCGTCCATCGGCACTGGCAGTGCCGAAATAGAAACTGTCCCGACTGGCGATGAAGGCGGCGATGTTTTCAGGCACGTCGCGATGAAACAACCCGCGCTTTTCAAGACGCGCGCAGAAATCACGACTGCCGAGACGCTCCTGCTCCGCCTTCACCGCCGGTGTAAAAGCTATGTCGCTCAGATTATCGCGCATCGCCGCCTCCGTCAGGATTGCCGGTTACCTACAGTTTCAAAGGGCCGGGTCGGTTTTTTTCATCGACGGGCGGGCGGAAAAAGCCTCATACCAGCGCGCCAGATCAGGGCGGCCTTCCTGCCAGTTCGATCCGGACAGGCGGAAATCGATATAGCCGATCGCCGCACCCACCGCGATTGTGCCCAGATCCACCTTGCCTTCCAGCTTCCCGGCTTCTTCCTGCAGGGCATCGAAGGCGCTGAAAATGCCCGACCACCAACGATCGATCCAATAAGATGACTGCTCGCAATCCTCGCGGCGCTGTTCCATGACGATGTTGTAGGCGGCATCCAGCATGCCATCGGCCAGGGCCTAACGGCACAGCACTTCCCACCGCGCATCGCCACCGGCAGGCAGCAGTTCGTGCCCGCCGCCGGCACGATCGAGATATTCACAGATCACCGGGCTGTCATATATCGCCCTCCCCCGATCGATCAGGGCCGGAACCTTGCCCAA
>CAYXDL010000101.1:0-1323 GCA_964463775.1 uncultured Hyphomicrobiales bacterium | reverse complement strand
TTCACGGCACGGATCTGCTCCGGCATGTCGAAAGGATTGCAGAAAACCTGTTCCACCTCATCCTCCATGCCCTTTTCCACCACCACTATCCGGGCCTTGCGCGCATAAGGCGATGTGCCCGAATACAACAACTTCATCCTGCTCATCCTCAACCCCTCCGTATCATTACGAGCCATAAACTCACCATGTACATACTAGTAGGTATGTTTATGAAGGCAAGCCGTTTTTTTCAGGCGCGCCATATTGCCTCACCCGTTCCGGGCCGCCTGCTCCAGCAAGGCACAGGCCCCGGCCGTGGCATGACCAAGAAAACGCGCATCCCGCCGCGCCCGGCTCAGCACATATCCCCCCTGAATAACGGCCACCAGCATGGCGGCCAACTTCTCTCCATCCAGACTTTCCGGCAGCATCCCTTCCGCCATGGCATCGTCAACCAGTGCGCCAAGGCGGCGCTGTACATGGCTGAAATAGGTACAGAGCGGAGCACGCAGCCTTTCATCATCCAGGGCTGTTTCATTGGCCAGCCGGCCCAGACGGCAACCGGCCAGTCCATCGCGCGGACGGAGCAGCCAGGCCCTGATCCTGTCAAGGGAGGAACCCGGAGCCCGGGCCAGGAATGAATCGAAATCGCCAATCAGCTCGGCAGCCACCTGTTCCAGAGCCGCCGCGGCCAGATCCTGCTTGGTGCGAAGATGATGGTACAGACTGCCCTGTCCCGCCCCGCTGGCATCCATCACCGCGCGCGGACTCATGGCCTCATACCCCCGCTCCCACAGCAGGGCCTTGGCGGCATTCAGAATGTCTTCCCGTTTCGACATCGGCTTCCGGCGGTTCAGCACCATAGTCAGACACAGACCTACCTTCAGGTAGGTACAATATATTACGGCATATCCGGCTCTTGCGCAAACGACGTCGCCGCACCTGGCGGGGCGGGCGCTCTGCGCTTACCCCGCATAATCCACAAGGATGGTTAGCGTCTTTTCACCGGCACCCAGGGCCAGTCGGGCATACGCAGGCGGAATTCCTTGCCGGCGAAACGGCGCAGCAGCACTTCCAGCACAAACGCTCCGCCCATAAACAGGATCAGCAGAACGATCACCAGCGGCGATACGCGTGCATGGTGATAGATTGACAACCCGGCGGCGGCGAAATTCGACAGCGCGGCCAAAAGAACCAGAATTCTGGAAGCCCCGGTCTTGCCGGTCAGGCGCAGATGGCCGACATGGACCGTGGCATGCACCAGCAGAATCGATATCGATCCCAGCACCGCAATCTCCGACAGGTCCAGCAACAGTGCCAGCAGGGCAATGAACGCCCCGCTGA
>CAYXDL010000100.1:0-7545 GCA_964463775.1 uncultured Hyphomicrobiales bacterium | reverse complement strand
CCCTTCTCCCGCGTGATGTCCGGGGTGAGCGGCTTGCCGGTCGCCCCCTTGCGCAAGACGCCATGACAACCGGCGCAGCGTTCGAAAAAGATCTTGTTGGCACGCGCCAGTTCCTGATCGCTCAGCTTCGGCACGGCAGTATCGCCGGCCGCCATTGCGGCGGCGGGCAGCCCCACCGCCAACACGGCGGACAGCAACAATTTGCGGGTCAGCCTGAACTGTCCGCGGGATATGTCCCCTCTCATGACCAGAATCTCCTTCAGCATCTCTGGGTTGCGCCGTCAGAGTAGCGCGCAGCCCCGTCAATGCCTTGACAGAGATCAACCTTGTGGTTGACCTGCGTCAATTAAGGCAGAGATCGCCACATTTCCGGGATTTGATTTCAATCAAGGCGCGATACGCTTCCCCACCTATCCTTATGCCATCTGAAGCCACTTGTTACATGGGGGAAGCGGTATGAAAACGAAATCCGCAGCCCGGAATATCTTTTATGGCGGATCGCTGTTCTTTCTGGTGATCTTCATCGCGCTGACTGCGAACAGTCATCTGTATGCCCTGAATGTCTCCACCGACCAGGCAGGGCTGACGGATGCAGTCGTCCGCGGCAAGCGCGTATGGGAGAAAAATGCCTGCATCGACTGCCATACCATTCTGGGAGAAGGGGCCTATTTCGCACCGGAACTGGGCAATGTCTGGATCCGCCGCAGCGATCCGGATGATCCGGAAGTCGCACGTGAATTCATCCGTGACTGGATGAAATCCCAGCCATCCGGGGTCGAGGGGCGGCGCCAGATGCCGCAATTCAATCTGACGGATCAGGAAATCAGCGATCTGACGGAATTCCTGCGCTGGGTCAGCACGATCAAGACGCAGAACTGGCCGCCGAATGAGGCCGGCTGAGGAGGCAAGCCATGAAATATCCAACACAGAAAATCGCTCTGGCCTATTTTGGCGTGGCGATGGCGCTTTTCGCCATTCAGGTACTTGGCGGCCTGCTGGCGGGCTATGTCTATGTCGCACCGAATTTCCTGTCCGACATCCTGCCCTTCAACATCATCCGCATGCTGCACACCAATTCGCTGATCGTGTGGCTGCTGCTCGGCTTTTTCGGCGCCACCTACTATCTGATTCCCGAAGAGGCGGAACGGGACATCGAAAGCCCGATGCTCGCTTATCTGCAGCTCATTATTCTGGTGGTCGGCACTCTGGGGGCCGTCGTCACCTATGTGTTCGACCTGTTCCATGGCAACTGGCTGCTGGGCAAGGATGGGCGTGAATTTCTCGAACAGCCCCTGTGGGTGAAGCTCGGCATCGTCGTGGCGGCGCTGATCTTCCTCTACAACATCACCATGACCGTACTGAAAGGGCGCAAGACCACGATTACCAACATCCTGCTGCTCGGGCTGTGGGGCATTGCGGTCTTCTTCCTGTTCTCGCTGTACAACCCGGGCAATCTGGTGCTCGACAAGATGTACTGGTGGTATGTGGTGCATCTTTGGGTCGAGGCCGTCTGGGAACTGGTACTGGCATCGATTCTCGCCTTTCTGATGCTGAAGCTGACCGGCGTTGACCGCGAGGTGATCGAGAAGTGGGTCTATTCCATCGTCGCCCTGGCGCTGTTCACCGGTCTTCTCGGCACCGGCCATCATTATTACTGGATCGGCACGCCGGGTTACTGGCAGTGGATCGGCAGCATCTTCTCGGCGCTTGAGGTCGCGCCCTTCTTCGCCATGGTGGTCTTCGCCTTCATGATGGTGTGGAAAGGCCATCGCGATCATCCGAACAAGGCCGCGCTGCTGTGGAGTCTGGGTTGTGCGGTACTGGCCTTCTTCGGTGCCGGTGTGTGGGGTTTCCTGCATACGCTCGCCCCGGTGAACTACTACACCCACGGTACCCAGATCACGGCGGCACATGGTCATCTGGCCTTTTTCGGTGCCTATGTGTCGATCAACCTGGCGATCATCACCTATGCCATGCCGCATCTGCTGGGGCGTGAGCCCTATAACCAGGTGCTGAACATGGCCAGCTTCTGGGTGATGAGCGCCGGCATGGCCTTCATGACCTTCACCCTGACCTTCGCGGGCACGATCCAGACCCATCTGCAGCGGGTTCTGGGTGAGGGCTACATGGATGTTCAGGACCAGTTGCCAATCTTCTACTGGATGCGCTTCGGTTCCGGGGCCGTAGTGGTCATCGGCGTGCTGATGTTCCTGTATGCCACCTTCGTGCCCGCAAGCGCCGGCGCATCGCACCGGGCATCGGCAGCACCGGCCGAATGACCATGAGCCGGATGTCTGAAAAACAGGCAGAGGCAATGAAGACCGCGCCATTCTACCAGCCGCAGGGCGGGGAATGCGCGGTCTTCGAGGCCGCCCACCGTCTGAGACTGCCGCTGCTGCTGAAGGGGCCGACAGGCTGCGGCAAGACACGTTTCGTCGCCCATATGGCCCACCGGCTGGGTCTGCCGTTATATACGGTCGCCTGCCATGACGATCTGACCTCTGCCGATCTGACCGGGCGCTATTTGCTCAAGGGTGGCGAGACTGTCTGGGTCGATGGACCGCTCACCAAAGCCGTGCGTGAAGGCGGGATCTGCTATCTCGACGAGGTGGTGGAAGCCCGCAAGGATGTCACCGTCGTTCTGCATCCGCTGACAGATGACCGGCGCATCCTGCCGCTGGAACGCACCGGCGAAATGCTGGAAGCAGCCGATAATTTCATGCTGGTCGTCTCCTACAATCCCGGTTATCAGAACATTCTCAAATCCCTGAAGCCGAGCACGCGGCAGCGTTTCCTTGCTCTCAGCTTCGATTACCCGCCTGCGGAAGCCGAAACCGGCATCGTCGCCGCCGAAAGCGGGCTCGATGAAAGCCGTTGTCACCTTCTGGTGCGCCTGGCAGGACGCCTGCGTGATCTCAGGGGGCTGGATATCGAGGAGGGCGCCTCGACCCGCCTGATCGTCTATTGCGCCAGCCTGATTGCCGCGGGCATGCCCATGGAGCAGGCCATCGACGTTGCCCTGATCGAACCGCTGAGCGATGACGAGGATGTCAAATCCGGCCTGCGCGACGTGGTACAGGCGGTCATCGGCTGATGAACCGCCGCCACGGGCAGGAAAAGCCATGAAACTCGGCCATCTCTTCGAACCGGAAGAAACCATCGGTGCCTTGTGGCACCGCCTGATCGGCCGGGCCACGACCAGCGGTTATCCGCAGGCGGCAGTGGCGTTTTCCGATCTCAGGAAACGGCTTGGCGTCTTCTATCGCGGGCTTGGCGGGGATCATGGCATCACCCTCAGGGCCATCGGTGCCGAAACCTCCGCCCACCGGCTGCGCTGGCGGGAGAAACTGGGCATGGATGAAGCCCGCATCCTTCAGGCGCGTCTGTCGGGCGAGCATCTGTTTCTGCCTGAAACCATCGATGCGCTGCCGGAAACATCCCTCAACCGCGATCTGTATTTCTGGCTGACCGCCTGGGCCGTATGCGCCGGCGATGAAAGGCCGGCTCCGGCGAATGACCCCTTGCAGAGGGACATCGCCTTTCTGCGCCATGCCCATCGCGTCAGCCGCCGGGTCCTGTTCCGCTTTCCCGGCCTGCGCGCCCGGTATGAAAAACTGCGCCACGCATTTCTGAACGAACGTCCCCTACGCCATCTGCCGCCACGGGAGGCCGCGATCGAGGCCTGCATCCGTCATCTTCTCGGCGATGAAACGGCCGGCACCGATCCGGCCCTGCTGACCGCCATACTCGATGACACGGCCCCTCTTGAGCACTGGCAGGCGCCGCGCCATTACCGCCCGTTCATGCCGCTCCTGCTCTGGGCCGTACGCAATCCCGATAATGATGGCGAAACACAAGCCGCTCAAGAGGAAGAGAGCCACCAGCCGCCCCCCTCCGGCAGTGAGGGGGAGGGGCCGGAGAAAACCCTCAAGGCAAGGCGGAGAAAAGCCGATCAGGTGGAACGGCGGGATTCCCTTATCCTGCACCGCTTCGAATCGATACTCTCCTGGGCGGAAATGGCCAATATCAACCGCAAGGTCGAGGATGAGGACGAGGACAGCGCCCGCAAGGCCGCCGGGGATATGGACGAAATCAGCCTGGTCTCGATTTCGAAAAAGGCGGCCAGCCGTCTGAAATTCGATCTCGATCTCTCGCCGGAGGATGCCGAGCGCGAACGCCTTTCCGGCAAACACCTCTATCCTGAATGGGACTACCGGCAAAATGCCTATCTGCCCGATCAGTGCCGGGTGCTGGCCGACACCGCCCCCGTCTGTCCGCCCGGACAGGAATGGCAGCCGACAGCGGCGGCGCGGCGGCGCATCCGCGCGGTCAAGCGCCAGTTCGAAGCCCTGCGCCCGCGTCGTGAAATCCTTCGCCGTCAGCTCGACGGCGCCGAATTCGATATGGATGCCCTGATCCGCTCGCGCTGTGATTTTCTCGCCCAGGGCGAAGGCTCCAACCGCATCTATCTGCAACCCCGCGAACAGGGCCGTGATCTGGCGGTGGCGGTGCTGATCGATACCTCCCGCTCCACCGAAAGCTGGATACATGGCCGTCAGGTGATCGAAATCGCCCGCGAGGCCATGGCCGCCCTGGCTCTGGGGCTGAGCGCCTGCGGCGATGAACATGCCCTGTTCGCTTTTTCGTCCCTGCGCCGGGACCGCGTTTTCATATCGACCGTGAAGGATTTCGATGAACCGCTGGCCCCCCGGGTCTTTTCGCGTATCGGTGCATTGAAGCCCGGTTTCTATACCCGCCTGGGCACGGCCGTCCGCCATGTTTCCCGCCTGCTGGAGGGACGCACGAACGAAAGACGGATGCTGCTGGTCATCACCGACGGCAAGCCCAATGATCTTGATCATTACGAGGGACGCTATGGTGTCGAGGATACACGCCGGGCCATTCAGGAAGCCCGGCAAAAGGGGCTGGCCGTTTTCGGCGTTACCATCGATGCCAGAGCACAGGACTATTTTCCGCATATTTTCGGACGCAATGCCTATGCCATCACCAGCCATGCCGATAAGCTGATGCAGGCCCTGCCGAAACTCTATCGCCAACTGGTCAGCACCTGATGAGAAACAGCGAACAGCCGGGCAGCCCCATGCCCGAACCAACAGACGCGAACGTGTTGGATGCGGATGTGCCGGAAACGGACAGGGCGGATGAGGACAGGGCCCAATGGGGTCCGCTGGCGGCCCTGCCCGGCAATCCGATGATGTGGCTGCTGATCTGGAGCGAACTGGCCGTTTTCAGCCTCGGCCTTGTCGGCTTCGCCATTGCCTGGATTCTGGATCCGGAAACCTTCCGTCAGTCTCAGGCGACGCTCAACCGTCTGGCGGGGGCCATAAACACCATGGTGCTGGTGACATCGGGCTTCTGCGCCGCCCTGGCGGTCAATGCCCAGTCACGCGGCCAGGGCCGGGCGGCACGGCTGTGGCTGGCAGGGGCCTGTGCCCTCGGCTTGGTATTTCTGGCGGTCAAATCCGTGGAATATGCCGACAAGATCACGCATGGCATCGGTCTGGAAACCAACACCTTCTATACCCTGTATTATCTGCTGACAGGTTTCCATGCCCTGCATGTGGTGATGGGCATCATCATCCTGATCATCGTCGGCTGGCGTAACAGCCTGGAAAATCTGGAAACCGGTGCCGCCTTCTGGCATATGGTGGACCTGATCTGGGTGTTGCTGTTCCCGGTCATCTATCTGATGCGCTGAAGGATCCGACCATGCACAGCCTCCCTTCCCGCAAAGTGCTGATAACCGCCTGGCTGACATTGCTGGCGCTGACCGTCGCCACCATGATCAGCGGTCACGTCACCGGCGGCAGCACGCTCGGCTCCCTGTGGATTCCGGCCCTGAGCATCGTCACCCTTCTCAAGGCCCGCATCATCCTGCGCGACTACCTCAATCTGCGCGCCGCCTCCGGTGGCTGGGGGCGGGGGTTCACGGTTTTCCTCTTCTTTCTGCTGGGAATTCTCGCCGCATTGTTCATCGTTCAGGGCACCCTGTCTTCCCCGGCATAGTGCAGTGCAAAAAAATGTTTGCATGCACTGCAATTTAACGCCCCGTTTACCTGTGGACGGCTACACGAAGGGCATAGGTATCACACTTTGAATATCCCCGTTGCCCCGAGGTGATTGCCATGCTCTCAACATTCTTAAACGACATTCGGATCGGCCGCCGCATGGCCCTGGCGCTGACCCTGCCGATGATTGCGGCCCTGTTTCTGGCAGGCATGATTCTTTATGATCACTACCGCGCGGCATCGGAAATGGGAACCGTAAGGGACATGGCCGTCCTGGCACCGGAAATCGGCAGGGCGGTGCATGAACTGCAGAAGGAACGCGGACAATCGGCGGTTTTCCTCAGCAGCAAGGGGCAGAAATTCCGGCTTTCCCTGCCGCAGCAGCGCCGGGACAGCGACAAGGCGCTGGAGGCGTTGCGCACCGCTTTTGCCGCGTTTGATTTCGCGGCCCTCTCAGACAAATTCGCCGCCGATGCCAAAGCCGCGACCGACCGTCTGAACCGGCTGGATGACATGCGCAAGGCAGTCGATGCCCTGCGCCCGGGCGTCGGGGAAATGGCCGCTTATTACACCCCGACCATCGCCAGCCTGCTGAGTCTGATCGATGAAATGGGCCATCTGAGCGATGATACCCGTCTGGTGCGCCAAATCGATGCTTATGCCGGGCTGTTGCAGGCCAAGGAACGGGCCGGTCTGGAACGGGCCATCGGCGGCGCCGGTTTTGCACGGCAGCATTTCAGCCCTGCCCTGTACCGGAAATTCATTTCGCTGCGCGCCAGCCAGGAAGTCTTCATGAAACGCTTCCTGCAGGACCTCTCACCGGCACAGGCGGCCCTGTACCGAAAAGCCATGCAGGACCCTGCCATCACCCGGGTCGAGGAGATGCGCAGCATTGCCGATGACAGCGTCGCCACCGGCAAGCCCGCCACGGTCGATCCCGGCGTCTGGTTCAAGACCATCACCGCCAAAATCGATCTGCTGAAACAGCTTGAGGATCTGACGGAAAAGGAACTGACCGATTATGCCATCGGCGCTCGCAACAACGCCATCATCACCTTTTTTGCCACTCTTGCCGGCGTTCTGTTGTTGCTGACCGCCGCTTCCTGGCTGGGCATGCGCATTGCACGCAGCATCACCGGGCCTCTGGCAGATATTCTCGAACGAATGAAGGACCTCACCGCCGGCAATCTGGAGATCGACATTCCCGGCCGCAACCGCCGTGATGAGATCGGCGACATGGCCCGGGCCGTGGAAGTCTTCCGGAAACAGGCCGTCGAAAACCGCCGGATGGAAGAGGAGAAGCGCGCCCGCGAAGAGCACGACCGACAGGAGGCCATTGCCCGGGCCGAGGAAGAGCGCCGCCGGACGGAAGAGAAACTGGCCCGCGAGAACGCCGAACGCCGGAAGATTGAGCAACGCATGCATGCGAGCGAGGCCTTCACCAATGAGGTCAGCGCCATCATCGACAATGTCGCCCGGGCGGCCGAACAGCTTCGTGAAAGCGCCGTGACCATGG
>CAYXDL010000099.1:0-7553 GCA_964463775.1 uncultured Hyphomicrobiales bacterium | reverse complement strand
ATGGCATTCACCTGCCTGCACGTCGAAGGACACGCCGCCGAGTGCGATGACGGCACCGAAGTGCTTTTCAATATTGCGCATTTCAATGATGGGAACCGACATCAGCGTTCTCCCGTGATCATGCGGCGGATGTAGGTGTTCATGATCACCGCAATGATGAGTATGCCGCCGAGGAAGACCCGGAACAGCGAGCTCTCCGCTCCGGCAAAGAACAGTCCCTGTTGTACGACGCCGAAGATCAGCGCCCCCAGCGCCGCGCCGATGACCGAACCGTATCCGCCGGTCAGAAGGGCGCCGCCAATGACGACGGAAATGATCGCTTCAAATTCCTTCAGCAATCCGCGGTCGGCGGCGGCAGAGCCGAATTCCATCACCTGGCAGGTGGCGAAGACGGTGGCGCAAAAGGCGGTGAACATGAACATCAGAATCTTGACCCTGTTGACCGGGACACCGACATAGCGGGCGGCCTGGGCATCGCCGCCGGATGCGTATATCCAGTTGCCGAAGCGGGTTTTGGTCAGTACGAAATGGCCGATAACAATCAGCACAAGCGCCCAGACAACCAGCATCGGGACGCCTTCGACGACAGGTTGTCCCTTGCGGGCGCCGCGAACAAAGGTGTCTATCAGTCCGACATCACCCAGCCACTGGAACAGGCCGGTCAGAACCTTGCCGCCGAACAGAAAGGCAAGCCAGTCACCCTCAGCCGCGTCCCTGACCCCGCCGATGATGGTCTTGCGGGTGGTGAGGATGGACAGCCAGATCGTCAATCCGCGCAGGATATAGAGAAAGGCCAGCGAAACGATGAAGCTGGGCAGTCCGGTTTTGATGACAAGAAAGCCGTTCAGTGCCCCCAATGTGACGCACAGAACAAAGGTGACGACGATTGCCAGCCATACCGGCCAGCCGAACTGAACGGAAAGAATGGCCATGACGATGCCGGCGAAGCCGATCATCGAGCCGATGGACAGGTCGAATTCACCGGCGATCATCAGCAGGCAGGCCCCGACGGCAATGATGGCATACTGGGCGGAGACGACAGTCCAGTTCTGAATGCCTTCCGGTGAGAACATGCCGCTGTCGCCCGCGATCAGGGCAAAAAACACGAAGACGAGAAAAGTGCCGCATATGGCACCGAGTTCAGGACGCATCAGGGCCTTTCGCAGACCTGACATTTCCTTCAGGCGTTCGTCGCTCATTCATCCCTCCCCCTGTCCGTCAGGAGCCGGGGCAGCACCCGCCGCCCCGGCCGTCGCTTGTTCAGCGGTATTTTCCGGCGTATTTCTCGACCAGGGCGATATTGTCCTTGGTAATGAAGCCAGGTCCCGAATTGATGTGATTGGCGGGAGCGACCCCATAGCGGACGTAGTTGGTGAGAATAACGACAGGCAGATATCCCTGCAGAAAGGGCTGCTGATCTATGGCGAAAGCGATGGTACCGTTTTTGATTGCCTTGGCGATTTCTTCGGACAGGTCGAAAGTGCCGAACAGGATCTGCCCGGACAATCCGGCTTTCTTCAGAGCCGCCAGCGTCGGATGGGCCGATGTCGGTCCCAGGGTCAGAATGGCATCCGTATCCGGATGGGCGGACAGATAGGCTGAAACCTTGTTCTCGATTTCAGCCGGATCCTGGCCCGAATCGATCATCTGATTGCCGAGTTTGACGCCGAGGGCATCGGCGAAACCCTGACAGCGTTCAACCGAGGCAGGGTTTGTGATGTAGTGGTTCACGCACAGGAAGGATTTCGCCCCAGCGGCTTTGGCCCGTTTGCCGGCGCCGAAGCCGGCGTCATATTCGGGTTGACCGACATGGAGAAGGGCGCCCAGCTCCTCGGACTGTTTCTGGGTGCCGGAATTGATGGTGATGACGGGGATGCCCTTGTCAACGGCGGCGGTAATCGGGCCTTTCAGCACATCGAAATCGGCAATGGTGACGATGATGCCATCAGGGTTGGCCGCGGTGGCCTGTTCGACAATGCGTGCCATATCGGCCAAATCGCCTGTAGGCGGATTACGGTAATCGACGCGCACATCCATCTGCTCACTGGCGACCTTGATGGCGTTTTTGATGGTGTTCCACCAACTGTCGCTGTCCGGAGCATGGCTGATGAGGACGAACTTTTCACCTTCGGCATGCACCGGGGTTGTGGCGGCGCCGGCGGCGATGATGCCTGCTGCCAGAGCGGTAAGCAGCTTTTTCATATTTCCCTCCCAAGAATTGCCGGG
Organism: uncultured Hyphomicrobiales bacterium; assembly: GCA_964463775.1. Lineage (GTDB taxonomy): Bacteria > Pseudomonadota > Alphaproteobacteria > Minwuiales > Minwuiaceae > JALXAG01. The sequence goes on along the minus strand of CAYXDL010000099.1, from coordinate 5,327 downwards.
AGCGGCCCATGATCGCCAACTTTGCGGTGGCGGGGAAGGCGCCCCCTGCCGGTTATATTCTGTTTTCATCCAGAAATGGAAAAATAATTCCATTTTCAGGATATTGCAATAAATTTTTCATTTTGCTGTTGTGGGAGGGGTAGCCGTCTGAGGGCGTCTTTCCGTCACTTTCCGGATTCATCATGCCCGTTCTGCTTGCGGCGGGCCCCGACCGAGACGGCCAGCGACATGGCCAGTGACAGGGTGGCCGAGAGCGTGCGGAAGGCACCGACATCGATTTCCGATACCAGCAGGCTGACGGATTTCAGGCGGATGAGCGGGCTGGTTATATTGTCGGTGATGGCAATGACGGCGGCCTGCCTGTCATGGGCAATCCGTGCCAGTTCCACAGTCTCACTGGAATAAGGCGCGTAGGAGATTGCAATCAGCGCGTCCTGTTCGCTCATCATGTATCCGGCGTTCAGGTTGCCGATGCCGCTGTGCAGGATGCAGGGTAAATTCATCTTTTCAAAGGCGTAGGCCAGATAGGCGGCGGCAGGGAAAACCCGCCGGTAACCGGCGATATGGATGTTTCGTGCCCTGCACAGATGCTGAACCGCGCGTTTCAGGCTGTCCTCATCGATGGTATGCGTCAGTTTCTCCAGCGATGCCCGCCCGGCATCGGCGAATTCAGCCAGCAGGGCACCGGGGCTGTCGGCACCGGCCTGACGCAGGGTTCTTAACCGCGTGGCATAATCGGGCCATTGCCGGGTGTAATTGTCGCGGAACAGGCGCTGCATGTCCGAGAAGCCCGAAAAGCCCAGCATTTTGCAGAAACGCATGAACGCCGATGGCTGAACGTTTGCTGCCGCTGCCAATTCGGCGACGGTGGATACGGCAACCCGGTCCGGATTGGCGGCAATATATTCTGCGCATTGGCGCAGGCGCTTGGGCATGCGTCCGCCGATTTCGCGCAGGCGTTCGTGGAATGCCTCCATGGTTTCCGGTTTGCCGCTGGTGTCCATTCTGTGTTCTCTCGATACTTGTTGACATTGGTCGTGTTCTGTCTGCATATCATTGATGGAACAAAAATTCTATTTTTCCCTATTTTGATCTGTTTTCATTGCTGAGCGGCGGGGTGGGATGACGGTTCAGTTCGCATTGATCGGGGCAGGGCGCATCGGTGCCGTCCATGCCAGGGCGATTGCCGCCAATGAAGGGGCAAGACTGGCCGCTGTTGCCGATGCGCATGATGTGGCGGCAAAGGCGCTGGCGCGGCGTTATGGGTGTGCGGTACGCCGTATCGGGGAGATCGTGACCGCCGGAGAGATCGATGCCGTGGTCATCTGTACCCCAACCGATACCCATGCCGATCTGATCGAAACCTTCATCCGGGCCGGCAAGGCGGTGTTCTGTGAGAAACCGATCGATCTGGATGTGGGGCGCGCCCGTGCCTGCGTCGAAATGGTTGAACGGGCGAAGGGGGTTCTGATGCTGGGCTTCAACCGCCGCTTCGATCCGCATTTTGCTGCCCTGCATGCCGCGATCGGGCGGGGCGACATCGGCGATGTGGAATCGGTGCAGATTATCTCCCGTGATCCGGCACCACCCCCTGCCGATTATATCCGCAGTTCGGGCGGGATATTCAAGGACATGACGATCCACGATTTCGACATGGCCCGTTTTCTGTTGGGGGAAGAGCCGGTACAGGTGTTCGCCAGTGCATCGGTGCTGACTGATGCGGCTATCGGTACTCTGGGCGATTACGATACGGTCAGCATTGTTCTGGCTACGGCATCGGGGCAGCAGTGCACGATCGTCAATTCACGCCGTGCCGGTTATGGATATGATCAGCGTATCGAGGTTCATGGTTCGCGTGGGATGATCCGGGCGGGCAATCCACCTTCGCTGTGCGTTGAAACCGCCACGGCGGCGGGATTTGTCCGCCCGCCGCTGCATGATTTTTTCATGACCCGTTACGAACAGGCCTATGCGGCCGAGATCATGGCCTTCATCACGGCGCTGACGGACGGTGCGGCGGTATTCCCGGACGGGCGGGACGGGCTGCAGGCGTTGTTGCTGGCAGAGGCGGCAGCGGCTTCGGCACGGGAAGGGCGTGCTGTGCCCCTTCCCCTTACCGAAAAGGGGTAAATATGCTCTTATGAAGGCCGGGTAGCTGAAAAGCGCAAGGGCGGCTTTCATGAAAACAGGTGTGATTCTTCTGATCCTGGCGGTTCTGCTGTTGGCGGGAGGTGGGATGTTTCTGCTGGCGGGCCGTCAGATATGGGAGCGGGTGGCCGGGCCGTTTCCGGACAGGGTGATCGATTTCGCCGATCTGCGCCGGGAGGACAAGCCGAACAGCTTCCTGATGTGCCCGGCGGGGATGTGTGAGGGTGCCGATGCGTCCTCGCCGGTTTTTCCCGTGACGGTGGATCGCCTTCAGGATGTCTTTCTTTCCATTGTCCGGACGGCGCCGCGATTGCGCGCCACGGCGGCCGATGAAGCCGCGCGCCAGTATGATTTTGTCCAGTACAGCCGCCTGATGGGGTTTCCGGACAGTATCACCATCCGCTTTATCGGTATGGGGGAGGGCAAGGCGAGCTTCGCCATTTTCAGCCGTGCCCATATCGGCTACAGCGATTTCGGGGTCAACCGGGCGCGCGTGCGGGGCTGGGTTGCGGTACTGGACAAGGCGCTGGCGGCAGAGGAATGACCGCGCCTATGTGCCGATGACGTGGCAGAGGATATGACGCCGCCGCGGTGCCGCGCGGTGTTCGTAAAGGTAGATCCCCTGCCAGGTGCCAAGCGCCATGTGCCCGTCTTCCAGCGGTATGGACAGGCTGCTCTGCGTCAGGGCAGTGCGGATATGGGCGGGCATGTCGTCTGCCCCTTCGCTGGAATGGCGATAACGCTCCGGATCCTCGGGCGCAAGGTGGCGGAAGAAATCCTCCAGATCGCGCAGAACATCGGGATCCGCATTCTCCTGAATCAGCAGTGAGGCAGAGCTGTGCCGGCAGAAAAGCGTCACCAGCCCTTGCCTGAACGGCTGCGCATGGAGCAGGGCTTCGACTCGCCCGGTAATGTCGATCAGGCCAGGCCCCGGGGTTTGAACCGTAATGGTCTCGGAAAACTGCCGTATCATTCCCTGAATGCTCCTCTTCATGGCGCTGCGGCGTGAAGATTGTAGACCGCCATGGCGCAATTTGTCATTCTGTCCGGGTTGCCGGATAAAATACCGCATGCCAATGGGAGGGGGACCATGATCGATGCCTTGAGAACGCCGGAAGAATGTTTTCTCGATATCCCGGCCTTTCCCTATGTCCCGCATTATGTGGAAAATCTGCCGGGCTTCGAACCGCTGCGCATGCATTACGTCGACACCGGAGAGACGGAAAGCGGTGAAGTGTTCCTCTGTCTGCACGGTCAACCGACCTGGTCGTTCCTCTATCGCAAGATGCTGCCGGTTTTCGCCGCGGCCGGCCACCGGGCGGTGGCGCCGGACCTGTTCGGATTCGGGCGTTCTGACAAGCCGGTGAAGGAAGAGGTCTATACCTTCGATTTTCACCGCCGCTCCCTCATTGCCTTTATTGAGGCGCTGGATCTGCGCAACATCACCCTGGTCTGCCAGGACTGGGGCGGGTTGCTGGGGCTGACCCTGCCGATGGCGATGCCGGAGCGCTTCAGCCGCCTGATTGTCATGAATACGGCGCTGGCGACGGGAGAGGATCCGTTGAGCGAGGGTTTCTTGGCCTGGCGCGCCTGGGCCAGGAAAAACCCCGACATGGATATCGCGGCCCTGATGGCGCGCACCACGCCGCATCTGAGCGAGGCGGAAAGCCGCGCCTATGCCGCGCCTTATCCCGATATCCGTTACAAGGCCGGTGTCAGGCGCTTTCCCGATATGGTGCCTGATCGCCCCGATGCCCCGGGGGCGGCCATCGCGCGTCAGGCGCGGGACTGGTTTGCCGGTGAATGGCGCGGCGAAAGCTTCATGGCCATCGGGCATCAGGATCCGGTTCTCGGTCCGCCGGCAATGAGCCTGCTGCGCCGTTACATACCCAATTGCCCGGATCCGCTCGATCTGCATCATGCCGGCCATTTCGTGCAGGAATGGGGGGATGAGGTGGCCGTGGCTGCCCTGAAACATTTTGGCTTGTCGTGATGTCCTCGGTGCTGAATACACACCCTCCCTTTCCCGGGGCGCCGGAGGAATGGCGCCAGGAAGATGAATCCGCCCTGGCGATGATCGGAACCGTGTATCGTCATGTCGGCGGTGATGAGGAACGGATGATGTTCAGCCCCCTGGGCCTGCATCTGGATGGTGATGGCATCATCCGCCCGCATATACTGATGATTGCGGCCAAGGCCCTTTTGCAGGGATGCGTGCAGCGGGTGCGGGGGGCAGGGGACCATGCGCTCGGTCCGCTCAGCATCAATTGCGATTTCCTCGATGAATATCCGGCCAGGGGGTGGATTGCCGGGCAGGCCCGGATCATTCGCCGGGGGCGCAATGTGGCCTTTCTGCGCGGCAAGCTGATCTGCGGTGACAGAACGATTCTGGCGGTCAATGGTGTCTGGCGGATGCGGCAGGAATCCTGAGCCATGCGGCCGGTTGCCGAAACTCCGGAAGGGCGTTTTCTGCTGGAACTGTTCCGGACCGGGCTGCGGGCGGTGCATCCGGACAACCTGTTTGCCGGACGCATGCCCGACCCGCCGCGGGGGCGGACCATCGTCATCGGGGCGGGCAAGGCGGCGGCGAGCATGGCGCGTGCCTTCGAAAGCCGCTGGCAGGGGGGCAGTTTGGAAGGGCTGGTGGTCACCCGCTATGGCCATGCTGCACCGACGCGTCATGTGGAGGTGGTGGAGGCCGCACACCCCGTACCGGATGCGGCCGGCGCGGCTGCGGCGGAACGTATCATGGCCCTGGCACAGGGGGCCGGTCCCGACGATCTGGTCGTTTGCCTGATTTCCGGCGGCGCCTCGGCGCTTCTGGCCATGCCAGCCGATGGGCTGAGCCTTGAGCAGAAACAGGCCATCAATGCGGCGCTGTTACGTTCAGGGGCGCCGATTACCGCCATGAACACGGTGCGCAAGGCCCTGTCCGCCATCAAGGGTGGCGGGTTGCTGGCCGCGATCCATCCGGCACGTTGCGTGACTTATCTGATATCTGATGTGCCGGGGGATGATCCGGCGGTGATCGGTTCGGGGCCGACGATTGCCGGAGACGATCCGGGGGAAGCGGCGCTGGAGATTCTGCGTCGGTATGGTATCAGCATTTCTGCGGATGTCGCCCGGGCGCTGCGGCACCGCCCGCCGGTGCCCGCGCAGGCGCGCGGTGAAGTGATCGT
>CAYXDL010000098.1:0-7569 GCA_964463775.1 uncultured Hyphomicrobiales bacterium | reverse complement strand
TTTCATCATCGGCCCATTTCCGGGACGATTTCCGCCATCCCTGAAGAAAAGGCAATGCCTTTCCCAAGCCTGCTTCCTGCCCTTCACCGAGGCGCAAATCCATCATTGCAGAAGGAGGAGTCATGACCACCTCTATCACCTGTTATCAACGATGACGTGCAAGTTCTTGCCGCATCGTATTTTTCAGCCGCCGCGTTTTACGCCGGCACCTGACAGTGTCCTTGCAACGGCCATGCCAGGAATTTTCGGAAATCTTGGTTAAAATTTTATGAAAATCAGAAGCTTAGCCAATAAACACAAGCACAGAGGCCGGTATATGGCCGGAAATTTTTGCCCGGCGGCAGAAATCGCCGGGCAGAAACGCACCTCATTATTCGCCAGCCACCCGCCCGGTCAGGTCATTCGGACAAGCGCGGCCGGCGAAAAAGGCATCCAGATTATCGCAACAGGTGTATCCCATGGCATCGCGGGTCTCGACCGTGGCACTGCCCAGATGCGGCAGCAGGAACACGTTTTTCAGTTCCCTGTATCGGGGATCGATTGCCGGTTCACCACGGAACACATCCAGCCCGGCGGCAAACAGGTGTCCGGAACGCAGGGCCGAGATCAGCGCATCATCATCGACGATATCACCACGGGCCGTATTCACCAGTACGGCGCCTTCCGGCATCAGCGCCAGGCGGCGGGCATCGATGCTGTTGCGGGTTTCATCGGTTGAGGGGCAGTGAATGGAAAGAAAATCGCTCACTTTGAGCAGACTTTCCAGACTGTCATGATAACGGGCGCCCAGCGCCTCCGCCTCTGCTGACGGACGGCGGTTGTGATAGTGGACCTCCATATCGAACCCCCGGGCGCGGCGTGCCATCGCCTGACCGATGCGGCCCATGCCGTAAATACCCAGGCGCTTTCCTGTGACATGCACGCCCAGCAGCATTTGTGTATGCCATCCCCGCCATTCATCGGCGCGCACCAGTGCCTCGCCCTCATGGGCACGACGGGCGGCGGCCAGCAGCAACAGCATGGCAATATCCGCCGTGGCATCATCCAGCACGCGGGGGGTATTGGTCACCACGAGCCCTTTTTTCCGTGCCGCCGGAATATCGATATGATCATAACCGACTGAAAATGTGGCAATGATCCGGACTGTGTCAGGCAGCGCGGCGATCATCGCCGCATCCAGCTTCTCACTGGGCGTCACAATCAGCCCGTCTTTCCCCTCAAGCGCCCCGAGAAGCTCGTCACGGCTGTAAATCCGGTCGGCGGGGTTAAGAACCACATCGTAGTCACGGCAAAGGCGGTTCTCCACGGCCGGGGGCAGCTTGCGGGCAATGAGGATTTTAGGCTTTCCCATTCTTCGTTCTCTTCATTACTATCCGGAAAAGGTCCGCAGAGACCTTCTTCTGTATAAGGAAAAAGATCGATGATATCGAGTATCGGCTCCGTTATTTCCCGGCTGACCAGAGGTGCCCTGGTCGTTCTGCCGCTGCTGGCGGCCTTCACCCCAGGGGCCAGGGCGGCAATGCCGCTGGCTTCGCACCGGGTGGTCTACGACCTCAGCCTTGGCACGGTGCGTCCGGATACCACCATCGCCAGCGCCAGCGGTCGCATGGCCCTGGAGTTTCAGGATGTCTGTGACGGTTATATCTATCTGCAGCGGGTCCGCACCCGCATCCTTTATACGGAAGGGGAACAGCTCGTCACCGATTACAGCCTGTCAAGCTGGGATTCGCGCGATGGCAGCCAGTTCCGCTTTTCCCTCAATCAGGCGGCCAACGGCAATGAACTCGAACGTTTCGAGGGAACCGCGACCATCGGCCCCGATGGCGGCAAGGTCGTTTACACGGTGCCCGAGGGCAAGGAACTCGAGTTGCCCCCCGGGGTGATCTTTCCCGTCACCCATACGAAGAAGATTCTCGAACAGGCGCGCAAGGGCAACCGGCTGCTGACCGTCTACATCTTCGATGGCGGTGATGAGGAGGCCCTCTCCACCGCTACCGCCTTCATCAAGCCGACCGACAGCCGGGATGCGCCGAAGGGTATGGAGAACATGCCCGCCTGGCGTATCCGTATGGGGTTTTTCGATATCGAGGGGCGCGAATCCCTGCCTTCCTTCGAAGTGAGCTTCCGCCTGTTCGACAATGGCGTTGCCGACCGGCTGGACATGGATTACGGCGATTTCACCCTCAAAGGAAAAATCGTCTATTTCAGGCTGCTGGAGGAACCCGAGTGCTGATCACCCCGTTCATGCAATCAGAACGGGGTGACAGCATAGCCAAACCGGCGCCGGTAAAACGTTTCGTTCAGGCCTCTTCCGTCACCAGCGGCACCTGCAGCAGGGCGCGGCGTTTCAACCACGGGCTGGGCCGGTAGCGCGGGTCACCGTAAAAATCCTGCATTTCCTCCAGAATGGCGAGCATGCGCCCCCCTCCCAGGGCATCGCCAAAGGCCAGCGGCCCCTTTGGGTATCCCAGCCCCAGCTCCACCGCCTTGTTGATGTCAGCCGGGCTGGCAATACGCTGCTGGGCAATATCACTGCCGGTGTTGACAATAGAGGCAAGGATACGCTGGACAATGAAGCCCGGACTGTCATGGATGCAGGTAACCCTGCCGCCATCGGCCAGGAACAACCGCCATGCCAGATCGCGGTAATCGCGGGCCGTTACCGGGCTCGTCATCAGGCAACGCCGTTCCTTCAGCCCGAACAGCAGGTCGATGCCGACCGTATGGCGTGCATCCAGCCCCCGGCGCAATGCGGTTGTCGTGACATCGGCACCATACGGGGCGACAAGGCACAAATCGTCCGCCCCGGGTTTTTCCTCGCGGCTGGCAACGATGCCGATGGTGGCGAGATAATCCGCCAGGATATCCGCCTCCGCTCCTTCACCGACCCAGACCGGGTGCTCGATCAGGCTGCCCTCCGCGGGTGCCGGTTCATCCGGCACCTGCCTGCGCCCGTCCTTGTAAGTATAAAAACCCTCGCCGGTCTTGCGCCCGAACAGCCCGGCGGCAAAGCGCTGTGCCGTCAGCGGCTGAGGACGGAAACGGGGTTCCTCATAATACTGGTGATAGACCTGCTCCATCACCGTATGTGATACATCGAGCCCGGTCAGATCCATCAGTTCGAACGGCCCCATGCGGAAACCGGCGATCTCGACCATCACCCGGTCGATATCGGCGAAGGTCGCAATGCCTTCGCTGACGATGCGTACGGCTTCCGTCCCATAGGCGCGTCCGGCATGATTGACCAGAAAGCCGGGCGTATCCGTGGCCCGGGCGGGAAAATGGCCCATCCGCTCCGCCAGGGCACAAAGTGCATCGCAGACCGCCGGATCGGTACGGGCGCCGGCGATCACCTCGACAATGCGCATCAGCGGCACGGGATTGAAGAAATGAAATCCGGCCACTCTTTCGGGATGGCGGGCGGCAGCGGCAAAGGCCGTCACCGACAAAGAGGAGGTATTGGTGGCGATGACGCAATCGGGGCGTACTGCGGCCTCAACCCCCTTGAGTACCGCATGCTTGATATCCATGCGTTCGGCGACCGCCTCGATCACCAGATCGCAATCGGCAAAAGCACCGTAACCGGCATCCGGCCCGGCATCGGTCGCCACCAGACGGGATCGTGCCGCATCGGCCTGCTCCTGGCTGATCTTACCCTTCTCGGCCAGCCGTCCGATCATGCCGGCGGCAAAATCGATTCCCTCGGCCACGGCTTCCGCCCGGGCATCGGCCAGCAGCACACGCAGCCCCGCCAGCGCCGCGACCTGGGCGATACCACGGCCCATGACCCCGGCCCCGACCACCCCCAGGGTCAGATCCCCGGCCTTCGCATCGAACACTTTCATCTGCTCCTACTCTCCCCTGAATACCGGCTTGCGTTTTTCGATGAAGGCTTTCATGCCTTCCTCCTGATCCCGTGTATCGAACAGCAACTGGAATGCCTGCCGCTCTATCAGCATGCCCTGCTCAAGCGGCAGGTCGGCGCCGTTGAGCACGGCCTCCTTGATCTTGCGCGCGGCCAGCGGCGGCATGCGGGCAATGCGCGCCGCCATCTCCATAGCCGTATCCACCACCGCATCATCGGCCACCACCAGTGATACCAGCCCCATGCGTTCGGCATCCGCCGCCGCCACGGGCTGGCCTGTGAGCAGCAGCATCATCGCCTTGAACTTGCCGACCGCGCGGGTCAGCCGCTGGGTACCCCCGGCACCGGGCATGATGCCGACGCGAATCTCCGGCTGGCCGAACTGTGCCCCCTCACCGGCAATGATGATGTCGGCATGCATCGCCAGTTCGCATCCACCCCCAAGCGCATAGCCGTTGACCGCCGCAATCAGCGGTTTGGGGAAATCCTGAACGGGACGCCAGAAGCGCTCATTACCACCACGGATCATGTCCCGGGGGCGGGCATCGGCCATCGCCTTGATGTCGGCCCCGGCGGCAAAAGCTTTTTCGTTGCCGGTCAGCACCACACAACGAACCGAATCATCACCGGCCAGTTCCCGAAAGCATTCCGCAAGCTCTTCACGCAGGGCGGGGCTCAGGGCATTCAGCGCCTCGGGTCGGTTAAGGCTCAGCAGGGCCACGCCGTTATCGAATTTTTCCAGGATTGTCAGGGCATCCGCATGGGCTTCCTTAGCTCTGACATGACCTGTTTCATTTTCATCCATGCCATCCTCCGCCATTATTTGTTTCTGTTGCAACCATTATCGCCGGATCGCCGCCCGCCTGAAAAGCGCCATATCGCCGCAGAAGGATGCCCCGCCTTGCCCCTGCAGGGGAATCCGGCTCGTCATCAGGTTACCAATCCTTAAACTACCCTGCATAGGATGGCGCAAACCAGAGACTGGGACAGGAAATCATGGCAACTCATCTGCGCATCGCCGTTATATCGCCCGAACAATCCACAGAGGAACTGAAATCGGTCTTTCCCGCCGATCTTGCCTGGCTGGAAGCCTTTACCCCCGATATTTCCCCCGATGTTCTGGTCGGTCATCGCCCGGATATCGTCATCATCGAACTGGACGATTCCGGCCGGGCCGAAGCAATCGCCAAACGCCTCGATGCCCTTCGCGACTGGCAGCAGTTCCAGATCATCGCGCTTGCGCGCGGCGGGCAGGCTCAACGCTCCGCTCTTCCTGATGGTTTCGATGAAATGATCATGGAGCCGCTCAGCCATTCCGCCCTCGCCGCCCGGCTGAAGATACTCCAGCGTCTGGACACCATGGAGAACGAGCTGCGCCTGAGGGCACAGACCGCAGCACTTTTCGGCGATGACCTGCCCGCATTGCCCGAACGTGGCAATGATGATGAGGACGATGCCGATATTCTGCTGCTCGGCACCAACCGTGCGGAAATCGGTACTGTAGCCGCGGCGCTGGGGGCGCATACCAGCCTCAGTGTCTGCACCACCGCCCATGAAACGCTGGAACGGCTGGAGCAATGGGATCACGATGCGCTGGTCATCGTCGCCCAGCCAGGGGATGAGGATTTTTTCGATCTGCTGCGCGACATCCGCAACAATCCGCGTCTCTATACCCTGCCGGTGCTCTATATCGCCGCGCCGGGCAAAGCGCCGGACATCGACCGTCCATTCGAGGCGGGCGCCAGCGACGTGCTCACCCAGCCATGGACGGATACGGCCCTGCGCCTGCACCTGAAGACACTCGTCCGCCAGCAACGCTACCGCCGGGCCATGTACCGGGTCTATCAGGAGGCGCGCAAGCTGATCGGCACGGATAATCTGACCGGCCTGTATTCCCATGGCTTTTTCCATGCCCATCTGGAGCGGGTTCTGCGCAGCGCCCGTCAGAACGGCAAGCCACTGAGCATCGGCATCCTGAATGTCCGATCCATGCGCGACATCAACCGCAACTGCGGCTATGTCGCCGGGGATCAGCTGCTGGCGCAGATCGGTTCCGTCATCGGCATGCTGGTACGTGGCGAGGATCTGCCGGCGCGCATCGGCGGGCAGGAATTCGCCCTGATCATGCCCAACACGCCCCGCGAGGTGGCCAAAGTGGCAATCAGCCGCATTGCGGGTGTTGTCGATTACACCAGCTTCGCCGTCAGGGGGCTGGCGACGCCGCTGCGCGCCACGCTGCGTTATGCCGCTGACGCCGCCGGGGAGGAGGAGGATTTCGAAAATCTGATCTCCCGGGTCCGCGCCACCCTGAGCTGAGCACAGGTCACCCTCTGTTCACAAGATGGTGCCCGCACGCTTTAGGCATGACGCCCGCGCCCCGGCAGGTTAAAATGGCGCATGCTTATTGAAATCTTCTCGGATACCATCTGCCCCTGGTGCTATATCGGCAAGCGCAAGCTGGAGGCCGCCCTGGACACCTATCCCCCGTTCAGGGAACGGCGGGATGCGGTTGAAATCCTGTGGCGGCCGTTTCAGCTCAACCCCGACATGCCGCCCGAAGGCATGGACCGGAGGACCTATTTATCCACCAAGTTCGGCTCCGAACTGCGGGCAAGGCAGATCTACGACAATATCCGCCAGGCCAGCGAACAGGCCGGGCTTCACCTTGATTTCGGGCGGATCGAACGCACCCCCTCGACGCTGGACAGCCATCGCCTGATCCGCTGGGCGCGCAGTCCCGGCGTGCAGAACGACGTGGTCGAGGCCCTGTTCGAAAGTTACTTCATCAAGGGCCGGAATATCGGCGACCATGCCGTGCTGACAGATATCGCAGGCCAGTGCGGCATGGATGCCGGTCTGGTCAGTGAATTGCTGGAACGCGACGATGACCGCGATCAGATCCGGGCCGAGGATGCGCAGGCACGCCGACTCGGCATCAATGGCGTGCCCTGCTTCATCATCGACCGCAAATATGCCATTTCCGGCGCCCAGCAGCCGCCCGTATTTCACAAGGTCTTCGATCTCGCCCGATCAGAGGAAATGATTCCCGATCTGCAGGAAAGCTGAAGCTGCGGAAGGGTGAAAGGCCGGAAACCGGAAGGAAGCCCCCGGGAAAGGGCATCAGCCCGCCCCCGCCGCCGCGATTTCGGCCAGATTGCGCACCAGATAAATCACCCCGCTGATACGGTCTTCCGTCTGCTCCCAGGCGCGCATGTATACCAGCCGGTGATCGGGGCGCAGCTTGGCGCTGCCCTGCTGGCGGGCAATGAAGGAAACCAGCCCGGCCGGATTGGCGAAGCTGTTGTCGCGAAAAGCGATTGTCGCCCCTTTCGGCCCCGCATCCAGTTTTTCGATATTGGCCGCACGGCAGTGGCGCTTGATCATCACGATATCCAGCAGATGGCGCACCTCGGCCGGCGGTTTTCCGAAGCGGTCATGCATCTCATCGGCGAAGGCGTTGATCTCCTCCGGCGTTTCAAGCCTTGAGAGGCGCCGGTACAGATCGAGACGCACGGCCAGATCAGCGATATAGTTTTCAGGAATCAGCACGGCCGTGCCGATATTGATCTGTGGCGACCAGGTGGCCTCGGCGGCATCTGCCCCGCCGCGGGCCTCGGCCACCGCCTCTTCCAGCATCTGCTGATAGAGTTCGGCGCCGACCTCGCGGATATGACCGGACTGCTCCTCACCCAGCAAATTGCCCG
>CAYXDL010000097.1:0-7589 GCA_964463775.1 uncultured Hyphomicrobiales bacterium | reverse complement strand
CGCCACCACCCTGAAAACGGCGCTGATATCGGGCGGGCTGGCCGCCGCCGCCGGGGTAACCGAGGTCGCGGGCACCAAGGGTTATCTGACCCTCGATATCTCGCCGGGCTTCGGCTATACGGGCATCGCCGTCGCCATGCTGGCCGGGCTGCATCCGCTGGGCGTGATCGCCGCGGCTCTGTTCATCGCCGGCATCTATAACGGCGCCGATGCCATGAGCCGGGTCATCGGCGTTTCCAACTATATCGCCGATGTGCTGACCGCGACATCGCTGCTGCTGGTGCTGCTGGCGATGATGCTGACGCGTTACCGCCTGCGCCGGGGCTGAAAGGAGGAAAGAGATCATGGATTTTATCGACATCTTCCTGACCGTCGGCTTCTGGGCGGCGACCGTGCGCATGGCGACCCCGCTGATCTTCGGTACGCTGGGCGAACTGATCTGCGAGCGCGCCGGGGTGCTGAACCTCGGCATCGAGGGCATCATGACCATGGGTGCCATGGTCGCCTGGATGTGGGTCTATCAGGGGGGCGATTTGTGGACGGGGGTTCTGATCGCTGCCCTGTTCGGGGCCCTCATCGGCGTCCTGCACAGCGGTTTCAGCGTCTATATGGGACTGTCGCAGCATGTGACCGGCATCGGCATCACGCTTCTGAGCATGAGCCTGAGCTATTTCAGCTTCCGCATGCTGCTGCCGGGCATTTCCACCCCGCCAAAGATCACCCCCTTCGCCCCCTGGCCGGTGCCGGGGCTGTCGGAAATACCGGTGATCGGCGAAGCGCTGTTCACCCAGACCCCGCTGACCTATCTTGCCTTTCTTGCCATCCCCGCCGTTGCCTGGCTGCTGTATCGCACCCCGATCGGCCTGGCGATACGCACGGTCGGCGAAAATCCGATGGCGGTCGAGGCTCAGGGGATCAATGTCTTTCATCTGCGCACCGGCGCCGTCGCCGTCGGCAGTGCCCTGATGGCTGTCGGCGGCGCCTTTCTGACCGTATCCGTCTTCGATGCCTTCTATTTCGACATGGTCAACGGCCGGGGCTGGATTTCGATCGCCCTTGTCATTTTCGCCTCATGGCATCCGGGCAAGGCCCTGCTCGGCGCGTTGCTCTTCGCCGCCTTCGATGCCCTGCAGATCCGCGTTCAGCAGGCCTCGGACATCGCCATCCCCTATCAGTTCTTCCTGATGATGCCCTATGTGATGAGCATCCTGGCCCTGATCGTCATGTCGCGGCGCGCGGCCTATCCCAAGGCATTGCTGACGCCCTTCAGGCGCGGTGAACGCTGAATAACCGTCACGCCCCGATGAGCGCTGGAAAGGAGAAGCCATGCTGGATCTGATCGTCAGAAACGCCACTTTGCCGGACGGGCGCACAGGCATGGATATCGCCTGCCGTGACGGGCGCATTGCCGCCGTAACGCCCCGTATTGAAGGAGAGGCCGGAGAGGAAATCGATGCCGGGGGACAGCTTGTCACCCCGCCTTTCATCGACAGCCACTTTCATATGGATGCGACCCTGACCTATGGCCGGCCGCGCGTCAATGAAAGCGGCACTCTGCTGGAAGGCATCGCCCTGTGGGGAGAGCTGAAACCCCTGCTGGATGAGGAGGAAATTTTCAGCCGCGCCATGGAGCTGTGCCGCTGGGCCATCGCCCGGGGCAATCTGGCCATCCGCACCCATGTCGACATCTGCGACCCCGCCCTGACGGCCGTCCGTGCCCTGCTGGCCGTGCGCGAGCGGATGCGCCCCTATATCGACATTCAGATCGTCGCCTTCCCTCAGGATGGCTTCTACCGCGATCCGAACGCCGAAAAACAACTGCTGCAGGCACTCGATCTCGGGGTCGATGTCGTCGGCGGCATCCCCCATTTCGAACGCAGCATGGCCGATGGCGCCGCCTCGGTCACGCGGCTGTGTGAAATCGCCGCCGAACGCGGCCTGATGATCGACATGCATTGCGATGAGAGCGACGATCCCCTGTCGCGCCATGTGGAAATGCTGGTGCGTGAAACCGTCAGGCTGGGGCTGCAGGGGCGGGTGGCCGGGTCGCATCTGACATCCATGCATTCCATGGATAACTACTATGTCTCGAAGCTGATTCCGCTGATGGGCGAGGCGGCGCTCGGCGTCATCGCCAACCCGCTGATCAATATTACCCTGCAGGGCCGCCACGACACCTATCCCAAACGGCGCGGTTTGACCCGGGTGAAGGAACTGATCAGTGCCGGGCTTGATGTCGCCTTCGGCCATGACTGCGTCATGGATCCCTGGTATTCGCTGGGCTCCCACGACATGCTGGAAGTCGCCCATATGGGCCTGCATGTCGCCCAGATGACCGGACAGGCGGAAATGCGGGCCATGTTCGCCGCCGTCACCACGGCGCCCGCGCGTATCCTGAACCTTGACGGATACGGGCTGGAGCCCGGCTGCAACGCCGATTTCGTGCTGCTGCAGGCCCGCGACCCGATCGAGGCGCTGCGTCTGCGCCCGGCGCGCCTGGCGGTGGTGCGGCGCGGGCGCATCATTTCCCGGACTGAGCCGGTCAGGGCACATCTGACGCTGGATGGGGAGAAACGGGATATCGATTTCACCCTGCCCGCCCGGGGCACCGGCTGATGCAGGCGGCACGCAAAAGGGAAATCACATCTCGAAAATGACCCCGCGGGCTGATAGGTTCGGGTGCCGATGAGGAGAAATACAGGAAAAGGCCCGTGCTGAACCTGAAGCCCGTGATCGCCGTACAGGGCATTCTGCTGACGGCCCTGGGGCTGGCCATGCTGGTACCGCTGGCCACCGACCTTCTGCAGGGAAACCCGGACTGGCAGGCCTTTGCCTTTGCCGCCGCCGCCTGTCTGTTCGCCGGCGGCATGGCTATTCTGGCCACCCGGGGCAATCACGAGCGCCTCGGTGTCCGGGAAGGGTTCCTGATCACGGTCTGCGCCTGGATCGTCCTGCCGGCCTTCGGCGGGATTCCGTTCATGATTTCGACCCTGAAACTGCCTCTTGCCGATGCCTTTTTCGAGGCCATGAGCGGCCTGACCACCACCGGATCCACCGTCGTTACCGGGCTGGACAATCTGGCACCGGGGCTGCTGGTCTGGCGGGCGCTGCTGCAATGGCTCGGCGGGGTCGGAATCATCGTCATGGCCGTGGCCATTCTGCCCGCCCTGCAGATCGGCGGCATGCAGCTTTTCCGCCTGGAAAGTTCGGAAAATTCGGAAAAGGCCCTGCCCCGCATCGCCACCATTGCCGCGGGAACGGCCCTGGCCTACGGGCTGGCCAGCCTGTTGTGCATGATCCTCCTCTGGGCGTCGGGCATGACCCTGTTCGAGGCCTGGATCCATGCCATGACCACCCTGTCAACGGGCGGGTTTTCCACCTCCGACGGTTCGATCGGGCATTTCAACTCGGCCGCCGTCGAATGGACCATCACCTTTTTCATGATGATCGGCGGCATGCCGTTCCTGCTGCTGTTTCAGGCCCTGCGCGGCCGGCCGCTGCTGATATGGCGGGATTCGCAGATCCGCCTCTATCTGGCCTTGCTCGTCACCGTATCGGTTGCCACGGGACTGTGGCTGGCCGGACAAAAGAACCTGCCGCTTACCGATGCACTGCGCCTGTCCAGCTTCAATGTCGTATCCGCCATCACCGGCACCGGCTTTGCCTCCGACGATTATACGCGCTGGGGCAATTTCGCCACCGGCCTGTTTTTCTTCCTGATGTTCATCGGCGGCTGCGCCGGTTCCGCCTCCTGCGGGATCAAGATCTTCCGCATCCAGATTCTGGTTCAGGCCGTGCGCATGCAGATCGGACGGCTGCTGCAGCCCCACGCGGTCTTCGTGCTGCGTTACAACGACAAGCCAATGCCGGAGACGACGCTGGATGCGGTCATGAGTTTCTTTTTCATGTACGCTTTCCTCTTCGGCCTATTGTCGCTTTCCCTCGCCGCGCTGGGTCTGGATGAGCTGACCTCGCTGTCGGCCGTCGCCACGACCCTGAGCAATGTCGGCCCCGGTCTTGGCGATATTGTCGGCCCCTCCAGCACCTTTCAGAGCCTGCCTGCCACCGCCAAATGGATCCTGTCGCTGGCGATGCTACTGGGCCGGCTGGAAATCTTTACCGTCCTCGCCCTGCTGTCGCCGCGTTTCTGGCGGGACTGAGCCCTTCTTCCGCCTGCCGCCGAACAATCCCGCGAAATCGAGCTGAATCGCCACCAGCGCCGGAATCAGGAACAGCACCAGCAAGGTCGCCACCCCCAGGCCGAATACCATGGTGATCGCCATCGGAATGAGAAACTGTGCCTGTACACTGGTCTCAAACATCAGCGGCAGCAGCCCGGCAATGGTGGTAACGGAGGTCAGCAATACCGCCCTAAGGCGCGAGCGGCAGGCATCACGCACCGCTTCCAGCGGCGTCTCGCCCTCGGCGATATACTCATCGATGGTGCTGACAAGAACGATCGAATCGTTCACCAGCACCCCGGCCAGCCCGATCAGGGCGATATTGCTGAGGATGGTCAGATCATATCCCAGCCAGTAATGGCCCAAAATCGCACCGACGACACCGAAGGGAATGATCGACATCACCACCAGCGGACGGGCATAGGAAGAAAACACCCAGGCAAGGATGAAATAGATTGATGCCACCGCCAGGGCCGCACCGAAGCGCATGTCGGCCATGGTGTTTTCCTGTTCCTCGCGCTTGCCGGCAAAGCGGTAAGACAATCCGAACGGGGCCAGAACCTTCTGCAGCGGCCCGGCCTCAAGGCTGGCGATCACCTCATTGGCATTGGTGCGGTTTTCATCGATTTCGGCGGTTACCGCCACCTCGCGGCGGCCGTTTTCTCGGCGCAGGGTCTCGAAACCCGCCTGTTCACGGATATCGGCGACGTCAAGCAGCCGCACCCAGCGCCCGGCATCGGTGCGGACATACAGATTGGCGAAACCCTTCGCCGTTCTGTCCGCCGCCGCCAGACGCACCCGCACCGTGACCTCCTCGTCACCACGGGCGAAACGCTGGGCGATTCGCCCTTCGAAACCATCGCGCAACTGCCGGGCAAGACTGCGTGTCGTCAACCCCAGGGCCCGGCCCCGATCGTTCAGACTCAGCACCACCTCGCGCTTACCCGCCGGCAGGTCATCACCGATATCGCTGACACCGTCATAGGCCTTGAGCAGTTCCTCCACCTTCACCGCGGCCGCCTTCAGCGCATCGTAATCACCACCCTGAAGGCGAATATCCAGTTCGCGCCCCGGCGGTCCGCCGATGCGTTCTTTCAGGGTCAGGCGTTCCAGCCCGGCAATGGGGCGGATCTCCCGCCGCCAGGCATCGATGAAGCGGCGGGTGCGCACACTACGGATTTCGCTCGGCGACAATTCCGCCAGCATGCTGGCATAGTGATCGCCGCGCAGGCTGAGAAAATCATTGATCCGCGCCTCCCCCAGCTTGCCGAAGCGGGCATTGACCAGAGGAGGGGCGCCCTCCTCCTGCAGATCCGCCATGGTTTTGACCAGTGCCCGGTCGACTTCCGCCAGCATGCGCCCGGTTTCGGAACGCGGTGTTCCCGGCGCCATCAGCACATTGACCAGCACGACATCGGTTTCCGGCGCCGGGAAGAAGGTCATTTTCAGCCGTCCGCCCGCAACGATCGACAGAGACAGGATCAATATGGCAACGGCCCCCGCCACCGTGACATAACGCCAGCGGATCGCCATATCCACCGCCCGGGCGAAGGGGCCGTCCCGGAAACGGTTGAAAGCGGAATCGAAAGCCCGGCGAAAGCGGCCCGGACGGGCCGGATCATGGCGCAGTCCATGGCGCAGATGCGCGGGCAGTACCAGAAAACATTCGATCAGGCTAGCGATCAGCACGGCCACCACGGCATAGGGAATGGCGACAATGATCTGGCCGATGGCATCACCGATAACCAGTAATGGCAGGAAGGCGGCAATCGTCGTCAGGGATGCCGCCGTCACCGGCCAGAACATGCGTCTCGCCCCCTGCAGGGCGGCATCGGCCGGGCGCAGGCCGCGTGAGCGCAATGTCGTGGCATGCTCACCGACCACAATGGCATCATCGACAATGATGCCCAGCGTCATGATCAGCGCGAACAGGCTGACCATGTTGATGCTCTGCCCCGTCATCAGCATCACCGGCATGGTGCCGAACAGGGCGACGGGAATGCCCATCGCCACCCAGAACGCCACCCGGCCGTTGAGAAACAGAAACAGCACGATCAGAACCAGCACCAGACCACCCGCGCCATTGCGCAGCAGCAATTCGATGCGTTCCTTGATATAGGAGGCGCGGATATCGTACTGGCGCACCACCAGATCCCGCGGCCAGGCCCCTGACGCGCGGGCGAGATAATCGTTCACCCGCGCCGCCGCCTCCAGCGCATCGGAGGTGGAGGCACGCTGTATCACCAGTTCCAGCGCCGGACGGCCGCCATACCAACCGGAGACCGCATCCTCATCATAGGCTTCGCGCAGCTTTGCCACATCGCCGAGCAGCAGGCGCTGCCCGTCTGGCCAGGCGCGGATTTCACGCCCTGCCAGCTCGGCCGCGGTTTCTGACAGGCCAAGAAGACGCAGTTGCTTGCGCATTTCTCCGCTGATATCGCCCGCCGGCAGATCGAGGGAGGCATCGGCCAGCCTGCGCGCCAGGGCATCAATGCTGAACCCGAAACGGATCAGATCGGATTGCCGGGTTTCGGCAAGGATTTCCTCGTCCCGGGCGCCGACGATCGTCACCTTCTCCACCCCGGCACCGAGCAGGCCGTCGCGAATGCGTTTGGCCCAGCTTTTCAGCGCCGCTTCCGAATAAGGGCCGGAAATCATCAGCCGTGAAATCGGATCGTAACGTACCAGACGGAAGATGGTCGGCTCCTCCGCATCCTCGGGCAGGTTGGTGATCCGCGAAACGGCCTGTTCCACATCGGCCTGGGCCTTGCGCATATCGGTTCCGGCAACGAATTCGACCGTCACCGATCCCACGCCCTCACGGGAGGAGGCGATCACCCGTTTGACCCCGTCGAGAAAGCGCAGCTCCGGTTCGACGAGTTGCACGATCTTGGCATCGACATCACGTGCATTGGCGGCAGGCCAGACAATACTGACCTTGACCCAGTCAAGGCCGAAATTGGGGAAGAACTGCGTGTTCATGCGCATCAGCGCCGCCACGCCACCGATGATCAGCAGCGCCATCAGCAGATTGGCCGCATTGCGATGACGCACGAACAACGCCATCAGCCCACCACCGCCGCCGGGCACGCTCAAGGCATCACCTCGACACGGATACCGGGGCCGGCCTCGATGAAGCGGGTGGTCAGAATCGTTTCACCCTCCGCCGCCTCGCCCTGCAGATAGACCCTGTCACCCGAGCGACCGATCAGCCGCATGCGCCGGGGCACGAGGCGGCCATCGGCCACGGCATAGACCACACCGCCGTCACCACCATCGGCATCGGGATAAAAGGCCGCATCCGGCAGATCGAGGACCGCTTCATAGCGCCGGTCCGGCAAGGTCAGTTCAACGAAACCGCCGGGGCGCAGATCATCGGGCGGAGGGGCGTCGAAACGCGCATAAAAG
>CAYXDL010000096.1:0-7646 GCA_964463775.1 uncultured Hyphomicrobiales bacterium | reverse complement strand
ACGCTGTACCGGCGGCATGATCTGCCCGGCGCAGCGGGTCGAGCGGCTGCGCCATTTCGTCAGCCGCGATGCCTTCGATATCGAGGGGCTGGGCCGGAAGCAGATACAGGCCTTCTTCGATGACGGGCTGATCGCCACGCCTGCCGATATCTTCACCCTTGAAGCGCGTCAACAGGCGGGAGAGATCGATTTGCCCGGGCGCGAGGGTTGGGGCGCGCAGTCGGTCGCCAATCTGTTTCGTGCCATCGATGCCCGGCGGCGCATTTCCTTCGACCGTTTCATTTATGCCCTGGGTATCCGTCATGTCGGTCAGGCGACGGCGCGCCTGTTGGCCCGTGAATTCCGGACGCCGGAAAATCTGGCCCGGGCGGCCCTGGAAGCCAATGACAGCGGTGATTTCGGCGCTTTCACCGCGATCGACGGCATTGGCGAGGTGGTGGCCCGCACCATTGCCGATTTCTACGCCGAACCCCATAATCGGGAAGTCATTGACCATATCCTGGAACAGGTGACGGTGGAGCCGCCGCCGGCCGTGGCCAGTGAAAGCCCCGTCGCGGGCAAGGTGGTGGTGTTCACCGGAACGCTTGAGACCATGACCCGCAGCGAGGCCAAGGCCCGGGCCGAGGCACTGGGCGCGCGCGTATCGGGTTCTGTATCGGCGAAAACCGACTATGTGGTGGCAGGGGCCGCCGCCGGATCGAAACGCAAAAAAGCCGAGGCGCTGGGCGTGACCATTTTGAGTGAGGATGAATGGCTGGCGCTGATCGGCGCGAAATGATCTGCCCTGATATAAGGAAAAGCTATGAAAGCCCGAGTGAAGAGAATAGAAGGCGTGACCCTGATGGCCGAGGCCGATAGCGGCCATGGTCTGGTCATGGATGCCTCACCCGCTGTGGGTGGCAGGAATCTCGGCCCCCGGCCGATGGAAATGCTGCTGATGGGCATGGGCGGTTGTTCGAGCATCGATGTCATCACCATTCTGGAAAAGATGCGCGAACCCGTTGCCGGCTGCGAGGTGGAGATCACGGCCGAACGCGCGGCGGATCACCCCAAGGTCTTTACGGAAATTCACATGCATTTCATTCTTTCCGGCTCCGGGCTGAACCGCGAAAAGGTGGCGCGGGCCATCGCCCTGTCGGCGGAGAAATACTGCTCCGCCTCGATCATGCTGGGCCGGTCGGCCAGGGTTACCCACGACTTCGAAATCGTGGAAAAAGCCTGATCCGGAGGGCTGATCCGGGGGAAAGACCCGGTCTGTCCGTCCGCCCCCGTTCGTCTCCCCTTTCGCCCGCCTTTCTTGCTTTCGTTCTTCGCTCCGTAGCGGGCGGGCTCAGGCGCAGATGTTGTTCAGCCCGTTCCCCGCATACAGCCAGTGCAGGGTGCGGTAATGATCCTCGGCGCTCATGGCTGAAAGAATGCGGTTTCGCAGATGGGCATGGGCGCCGTCCGGGTGGTAGATGTGATCGCCGATGGCCCGTGACTGCAACTGCACCCGCGAGGCCCGGTCGACCCGTTTGCGGTTGTATTCCCGGAACGCCGCGGCGAAATCGCCCCCGGCGCGGCTGACGCAGTCCGACAGGCAGACGGCATCCTCCAGTGCCATGCAGGCGCCCTGAGCGAAATATTGCAGCATCGGATGGGCGGCATCCCCCAGCAGGGTCACGCGCCTGTCGGTCCAGTTCAGGATCGGATCGCGGTCGCAGAGCACCCACAGCTTCCAGTCCCTGCCCGCATCGATGATCTGGCGGGCCCGGGCGCATATATGCCCGAAACCGCGCGCCACCTCTGCCGCCGTGACAGGCTGGCCCGCCACCGGTTCGGGAGCGTCATTGTGATAGGTGACCACCAGATTGAACAGCTTCCAGCCTGAAAGCGGATAATGGACAAGATGGCATTTCGGCCCGGCCCAGAGCGTGGCGGCGTTCCAGCGCAGATCCTCGGGCATATCCGCGACGGGAATGACCGAACGGTAAGTGGTATGGCCTGAAACCCTCGGAGCACCGTCACCGGCCAGCTGGGCACGGATTTTCGACCACAGCCCGTCCGCACCGATCAGGGCGGCGCCGGATACGGCCATGCCGTCCCGCAACAGGGCACGGACACGGGTTTCATCCTGCTCATATCCGATGACCTCGGTATTCGCCTGCAGGGTGACATGAGGGCTTTCCTCGCAGGCGCGGATCAGGGCGGCGTACAAATCACCACGATGGACCACGGCATAAGGGTTGGCAAAGCGGCGGCGGAAATCCTCTCCCAGCGGGACATGCGTGATTTCCTCACCACTCATGGCATCCATCAGGCGCAGTTCGTCGATAAAGACGGCGCGGGCCCTGGCCGCCTCACCGATGCCGAGATAATCGAAGGCATGGAAGGCGTTGGGGGCAATCTGAATACCGGCGCCGATCTCACCGAAACGCCCGGATCGTTCCATCACATGGCAGTCGATGCCGGCCCGTGCCAGCCCCAAGGCTGTTGCCAGCCCGCCGATACCGCCACCGGCAATCAGTACGCGTTCATTTTCCCCTTGCATGACCATCTCCCTGTTTGCGGCATTCTTGTCGTGCTTCCGTGTTTTTGCAGATCATATCATACTGGTATGAAAATACCGGATTATGCTTTTGCGGGGTGAAAGAAAACGGTTGCACGGCAGCCGCAGGCCGTGAAACAGTGCCCCGGATGACTGGTTGCACGGGGATGACGGGACGATGCATAGCGGGCGGAATATTGCAGAGGCGAAAGAGGCGTGGCGTGACATCCTCGGTGCGGAGGGGCTGGACGATGACGATGAGGCATTGCAGGCGGCGGCCCGGACGACATTTGCCGCCGGTTATCCCCCGCTCGCCATTCTCAGGCCGGAAAACCGCGATCAGGTGGCAGCCTGCGTCGTTGTGGCCGGGCGCTGCAAGGTGCCGGTCTATCCGGTCAGCCGCGGGCGCAACTGGGGGTTTGGCTCCAAAGCCTGCCCGCGCCCGGGCATGGCGCTGATGGATCTTTCCCGGATGGATCGCATTGTTGATTTCGATCCTGATCTCGGTACCCTGCGCCTGCAGCCGGGTACGAGCTTCGCGCAGATTGACGACTATCTGCGCCGGCACAAGGCCCGTTTCTACCTGCCCGCCATCGGTGGTGCCGCGCAGTCGAGCGTCATCGGTAATGCTCTGGAACGGGGGGAGGCATTTGGTCCCGGCGGTGACCGCGCCGGGGAAACCTATGATCTGGAAATGGTGCTGGGAACGGGCGGGATCGTGCACAGCGGCTTCAGCCGTTTCAGTACCGGCGGGGCGGCTTTCCGTCGTCTGGCGCGGGCCCACAAACGGGCTGTCGGCCCCAATGCGGATGGTCTGGTGCAACAGGGAAACTTTGCCATTGTCACGGAGGCGACGGTGGCGCTGACGCCGCTGCCGGAGTTTACCATCTCGCTGATGGGGCGCATCGGCGACAGCGGCAGGCTGCCTGCCGCCATTCATGCCCTGCGGACATTGCTGCGCGATGATATCGTCGCCCCTTATGCCATGAGCATTTGGAACCAGTGCAAGGTCCTTGCCCGCGATGCCCGCTGCGCTGATGTTCCGCCGGACGGGCTGAGCCGGGATGCCCTCGATACCTGGTGGGTCAGCATGGTGCTGACGGCACCGAATGCCATGATGGCGGAGGCCAGGACACGCACCGCCGGCATGGTGCTGAACGGCCTGCTGGAGGATACGCAGATCGTCCGCGATCATGATGAGGCGGGAAAGCGCATTCCCACCATTCTGACCGGCACGCCGGATGACCGCAATCTGCGTTCCCTCTACTGGCGCAAGGATCACGTTCCGGATGATGCGGACTGTGATCCGGACCGGGACCGCTGCGGCGTGCTGTGGTTATGCCCGGCCGTACCCTTCACCGGTGAGGATGTGCAGCAGGCCGCCGGGATCATGACCGATGCGGCTTTTGCATTCGGTTTTGAGCCGAATATCGGCCTGCATGCCATATCCCATCGTTGTTTCAACGCTTTCCTGGCACTTGTTTACGATCGTGACGTGCCCGGAGAGGATGAGCGCGCCATGGCCTGCCACGATCAGGCGGCACAACGGCTGATCGCTGCCGGATATCTGCCCTACCGGCAGGGCCTGCAGGGGGTTCCGGGCATGCCCGATGACGATGCCGCCGTCGTTTTCAGGGCAATCAAACAGGCCCTTGATCCGGACGGGATCATTGCGCCCGGCCGCTATGAAGGGTTTCAGGGCGCACGGCACGGGAAAGGAAGCTAGCCTTCCCGCGCCTGTGCATGTCGGGCTCAGCCCGCTGCGGCAGTTGCCGCCGCATCATAAGCGCAGAACAGCGCCTCTTCCGGGGTCTGGCCCCTGGTCAGGGCCTCATCGAAGGCCTTCTGTGCCGCATCAGCGATGGTTTCGGCATCGACGGAATCCTCGTTGCCCGGCACCCTGAGCTTCATTTCCCTGATTTTGGCAAAGGCTTCCTGCGGTGTTGCGCCTTTTGCGATTTCCTCATTCAGCCTGCGCGCCGCCAGCAGCCGGTCGGCATAGGCGGTGGCTTCCATCAGCGCCAGCGGGGCGGGGACCCCCTGTATCAGCAGATCGAAAAAGGGCGGCTGGGCCTTGCGGGCCAGTTCGGCGGCCTCAGTCTCGCTCCAGCCCGCCTCAAGGGCGCCTCTGGTGATTTCCTTGTTCATCGCCTCGATCATTTCGGCAATGACCGGCTGCATCTTCGCCATGCGTTCCTGCGGGGTTGCGGTTTCAGCAGTCATTTTCGTAATCTCCTTTTTCGTAAAAACGTTGGCTGCTTACAGCCGCTTACCAGCCATGGAAGGCGTGTTTGATGGCGCTGCCGACGGAATGGGCCGCGTGATGGATTGAATGACTGGCATGATGAGCCCAACTGCTGATGTGGTGTCCGGCATGATGGGTCCAGGAGGAGGCCGAATGCCCTGCATGGTGGAACCAGCTTGAAACCGAATGACCACCATGGCCGAAGAAACCACCAATATTGCCACCGGCATGGTGGAACCAGCTGTTGATATCATGACCGGCATGCGAACCCCATGAACCGGCATGATGGAACCAGCTGTTGGCATGGTGGAAGGCATTTTCAAACGGCCGGGTATCCAGGCTCAGATGGCCGCCCAGGTGGAGGTCGGCGATTTCAATGCCCAGCTCTCCGTCAACGCCGATGGTGATTTTATGATCATCATATCCTGCTTCGGCACCGCCATGGGCTCCGACGATGCCGACGCCGACACCGGCGGTCGCGCCTGCTTCATTGTTGCCGTCGCCGATATCGCCATGGGTGGTGATTTTTGCCCCCGCCCCGGCCATGGCACCACCTTCGGCACTGGCACCGTACTGACCGTCACCATGATGGATGGTGGCCTCCCCGCCGGCCTGGGCCCCGAGAACCCCGTCGGCGCTTGCCCCCTCATCACCGTGGACGCCATCCTTGTCGCCTCTGGAGACCTCGCCCTCGGCATGCGCGGTGGCCCCGATCTGGGCATGGGCGCCGGCGCCGGTGCTGTCGCTGTCGCTGTGCGCCTCGCCGGATGCGCCGGTACCGGCTTCCACGCCGGCCTCACCATGCAGATGCTGCTCACCCACATCGGCATCGGCGCTGCCGCTGGCCCCGGCCCCGTCACCGATGGAGCCGCTGACCCCGTCATCGCCGGCCTCACCTGAAATTCCGACGCCGGCATGGGCCTCGCCGCCGGCCCCCGTTCCCTTGTGGTCGCCGTCCTCGGTCGTATGGGCATTGCCCACACTATGGGAGCCGGTATCCTCATGGTGGCCGATATCCTCGCCATAACCAGGATCCGCGTCATCCTTCTTCACGGCGCCGCTGCCGCCGGTGACACCCTTCAACAGGTCTTCGCTCAGGGCATCGTCCCGGTTTGAGATGCTGCTTTTGTTCCTGCCCATTTTGTTGTCCTTTCCTGTTTGTTCCACTCTTTGCTTAAGTCTGAAGTTAAAAGATACGGGGGGCTGATTCTGTGTCAGGCATCACGCCGCTGCGCATGCAGAAGATCGGCGAACAGGCCCGGCGTTGTGGCCAGTTCATCGAACCGCCCCTGCTGGACGATATGGCCATGGTCGAGAACATAGATTCGGTCGCAGTGGCGGACGGTATCGAGGCGGTGTGCGATGACGATCCGTGTGATGGCGAGATCGGCAAGCGTCGTTTCCACCTGCTGCTGGCGGATGCGGTCCAGAGCACTGGTGCCTTCATCGAAAAACAGAATTGAGGGATTTCCCGCAAGGGCGCGGGCGATCAGGATGCGCTGCGCCTGACCGCCGGAGATGGCGCCGTCCGGGCCGGTGATCATGGTATGCAGCCCCATGGGCATGGCCCGTATTTCATCGGCGATGGCGGCGGCCTCGGCAGCTTCCCATATCCGGGTGATGCCGGCCTGCGCCCCGCCGCGGATATTATCGAGGATACTGCCGGGGAACAGCCCCGCTTCCTGCATGACCGTGCCGATATGGCGGCGCAGCGCCGTCATGTCATGGCGGGTGATGTCCTGGCCGTCATAATAAACAGTGCCGCTTTCCGGTGTTTCCAGCCCCAGCATGATACGCATCAGGGTCGATTTTCCCGAACCGGACGGGCCGACGATTGCGATATATTCCTGCGGTTCGATACTCAGGCTGACGCCATCCAGCACCAACGGCCCTTCCGGGTAATAGCGATGGCGGATCTGGCTGACTTCGATTTTCCCCCCCGGCGCCTGTTCCGGTCCGGGCATGGGCAGGGGCTGGGGCGCTGTCTGCAGCAACGGGCGGGCAACCCGCGCGGCGGGCAGGGCATGAAACACGCCCATGACAGCCTGTGCCATTTGTATGCCTGATGAGGTGACGACACCAAGGGCGCCGACAAAGGCAAGAAAGCCGCCGCTGGAGACGGAATCCCCGTGGATCAGCCCGATGACGGCAAAGGCGACGATGGTGATGGCCAGGTCATAGGTCGCGATCAGCACTGTGGCGCGGTTGGCGATGCGGCGGCTGTTCATGATGCGGTGGCGGAAACCGATGAAACTTTCCGCCCAATGGGCGAAGGCCGGCATTTCAACGCCGAAGGCGCGCAGAACGGTAATATTGCCTATGGTTTCATACAGGGTGGTGTTGACGTTGTTCTGAATGCGCTCCCCTTCATAGAGGGCGTGATACTGGCGATAGCCGATCCACAGCACGATGGCGATGAGCGCCAGCATCAGCACCAGCACGATCAGCGCGGCGATATCGGCGAAATAAAACAGCACGCCGATGCTGAACAGGCTGAACAGAAGGGCCGTGATGGCGGAAGAGGCGAGCCTGACCATCGCCCGGCGGAATCCCTCCAGCCGGTCCACCTGCATGGCGGCGGAGCTGGTCGAGGCGGCCTCGATATGATGGGCGGGCATGCGGATGATACGGTCGATCAGGGCGGCACGGGCCAGATTGCCGGTGCGTCCCTCGATGCGCAGATAGGCGATTTCCGAGGCATAGCGTACGGCGCCGAGGGCGATCAGCGCCACCAGCAACGCCGCTGCCAGTTCGCCGAGCAGTCGTGCATCGCCCGAAGGCACCACCGTATTGATGATATAGGCCGAAACCATCGGTGTCGCCATGGTCAGAATGCCTGCCAGCAGAACGAGCAGAAACGCCTCGGCGCTGTCG
>CAYXDL010000095.1:0-7652 GCA_964463775.1 uncultured Hyphomicrobiales bacterium | reverse complement strand
ATGCCTATCTTGGTGCCGCGCGCAATGCCGTATCCCTTCCGGTGCTGCGCAAGGATTTCATGATCGATCCCTATCAGATCACCGAAGCGCGCGCTCTCGGCGCCGACTGCATTCTGCTGATCATGGCGGCACTCGACGATGGCGAAGCAGCGGAATTCGAGGCCCTGGCCCATGAATGGGGCATGGATGTGCTGATCGAGGTGCATAACCGTGCCGAGCTGGAACGGGCATCCCGCCTCAGGGGCGGGTTGATCGGTATCAACAACCGCAACCTCAAGACCCTTGAGGTCGATCTGGCAACGACCGAGGCGCTGGCCGCCGATCTGCCTGAAGGCTGGGTCGCGGTCAGCGAAAGCGGATTGTACACGCCGCGGGATCTGGCCCGCATGGCCGCCTGCGGCTGCCGCTGCTTCCTGATTGGCGAAAGCCTGATGCGCCAACAGGACGTTGCCACCGCGACGGCGGCACTGCTGAGCGGGGAAAAACAGGAAACACGGAACGCATCATGAGCGGCAAGCTGACCCATTTCGACGACAAGGGCGCCGCCCGCATGGTCGATGTCGGAAACAAGGAGGAGACCGAGCGCGTCGCCATCGCCGAAGGGCGCGTGCATATGCGCCCGGAAACCGCCGCCATTATCCGCGAGGGACGGGCGAAAAAGGGCGACGTGCTGGCGGTTGCGCGGCTGGCCGGCATCATGGGGGCCAAACGCACCAGCGATCTGATTCCCCTGTGCCACCCGCTCGGGCTGACCTCGGTCAATGTCGAACTTCATTTGGACGAGCATGATCCCTGCGTGATCATCCGCGCCACCTGCAAACTGAAAGGACGCACCGGCGTCGAGATGGAGGCCCTGACTGCCGTCAGCGTCGCGGCGCTGACGGTCTATGACATGTGCAAGGCCGTGGACCGTGACATGCGCATAGATGACATCCGCCTGATGCATAAATCGGGCGGCAAGAGCGGCACTTATGACCGGGAGGATGCAGAAAGATGATTTCGGTTGAGGAAGCCCGCTCCCGCATTACCGGAAACCTGCCCCGCCTCGGTTCCGAAACCGTCAGCCTGAGCGAGGCCTGCGGCCGCATCCTGGCCGAGGATGTCAGAGCCCGGCGCACCCAACCGCCTGTTGCCGTTTCCGCCATGGATGGCTGGGCCGTGCGCAGCGACGATCTCGGAAATGGCGAAACACGCCTTGAAATCATCGGGGAATCCGCTGCCGGCAACGGCTTCGCCGGAAGTGTCGGCCCGGGGCAGACCGTGCGCATTTTCACCGGCGCCCCGGTACCCGATGGGGCCGATGCCATCGTCATCCAGGAAAACGCGCGCCGCGATGACGGGTTCATGGTGACCGCCGACAGCCCCGCCGCCGGTAAATTCATCCGCCCCGCCGGGCTGGATTTCAGCGCCGGAGATACCGGGATTGCTGCCGGAAAACGCCTCAGCGCGGCCGATATCGCCCTGGCGGCCGCCATGGATGTTCCCTGGCTGAACGTCATCCGCCGTCCGCGCATCGCCCTGCTGGCCACCGGCGATGAACTGGTCCGCCCCGGTGAACCGGTCGGCCCTGACCAGATCATTTCCTCCAACAGTTACGGCCTGGCGGCCCTGGTCCGGGGCTTCGGCGGAGAGCCGATCGACCTTGGCATCGCCCGCGATAACCGTTCCTCGCTGCTGCGCCTTGCAGCGGCGGCAAAGGGGGCCGACATGCTGGTCACGCTCGGTGGCGCCTCGGTCGGCGATCACGACCTTATCCGCTCCGTCCTCGGACAGGACGGCGAGGGCATCGATTTCTGGAAGGTCGCCATGCGTCCCGGCAAACCGCTGATGTTCGGCCGGATCGACGGCATTCCCCTGCTCGGCCTGCCCGGCAATCCGGTTTCGGCCATGGTCTGCGCCATCGTCTATCTCGATGCCGCGATCCGGGCCATGATGGGCCTGCCTCCGGCACCTCTGGGGCAGGAAATGGCCCCGTCTGCAACCGACCTGCCCGAAAACGACCGCCGCCAGGATTTTCTGCGGGCCCGCTATGTCTTCGACGATAACGGGCGCCGGCTGGCCGAACCCTTTTCACGACAGGACAGTTCCATGCTTTCGCGCCTGGCGAAAGCCGACTGCCTGATCATCCGCCCGCCCCATGCGCCGGCGCTGGAGGCGGGCACGCTTGTTCCCATCCTGCCCCTTCACACTCTGTAGCCGTCAAACCGCACGGAATGCTTGACCCGGAACGGGAATAAAGATAGAACATTCATGTTTATGGTTTGTTCTTATATGTGCGCTGTGCGGATGTGAGCCTGAGCGGAATACCGGCGAAAAACAGGCATGGCTTCCGGACGGGGATCATACCCCGCCTCCGGGAATCCGGGACAAAAGCCGAAGATCGTGATCCGGAAAAATCCATCCGGTTCAGATGAGGGAAATGAATACCATGCTGACACGCAAGCAACACGAATTGCTGACCTTCATCCACAAATATCTTTCTCAGCATGGTGTATCGCCCTCCTTCGATGAGATGAAGCTGGCGCTGGGGCTGAAATCCAAGTCCGGTATTCACCGCCTGATCACCGGGCTGGAAGAACGCGGTTTCCTGCGCCGCCTGCCGCATCGGGCCCGGGCGCTGGAAGTGGTGAAACTGCCTGAAAATGTCAGCCTGCCTGCCGGAAACACACCCGTTCCGCCGCTCCAGCCCGCCGGTGGCAATGACAATGCCACCATCCACGGCGGTGCCCCGGGCGGAGAAAACATCGCCCTGCCCTTATACGGGCGCATTGCCGCCGGCACCCCGATCGAAGCCCTGCGCGATGAAAGCAATCACATCGATGTTCCGGCCAGCCTGCTGGGCAACGGGGAATATTACGCTCTTGAAATCGCCGGGGATTCGATGATCGATGCCGGTATCTTCGACGGCGATCTGGTGATCATAGAACGCTGTGACACGGCACCAAACGGCACCATTGTCGTTGCCCTGGTCGACGGGCAGGAGGCGACACTGAAGCGCCTGCGCAAGAAAGGCAAATCCATCGCCCTTGAAGCGGCCAATCCGGCTTATGAAACCCGCATCTTCGGCCCCGACCGGGTGACGGTACAGGGACGGCTGGTCACCCTGATCCGCCAGTATCACTGACCCCCGGCATCGCCGTTGCCGTATCCTTCATCTGTGTCCCGCCTTGAAAAGCGGCGCCATGGTGGCTGCCGGGCGGCGGTGAACACGGTTTCATAACGGAAATAACCACCCATACCCAGCCATAGAGACACCCCGCCCCAACGGCGAAGGAAGGGGGGATCGACAATCAGCTTCGGTGCCCGGCAATGGCCGGATACGGTAATCTCCGCAATCAGAATATCCGCCGTTTCGCAATCGCGGCGTATGGCCGCCTCCGACACAGGCAGGGCGACCACCCACCCTCGGTGACGCCAGATGCATCCCTGCCCGTCACAGCGCAATGTCCCGTCATCCGACACACCACGGGGAAAGGGCGCCACCTTTCCCGCCCCCAGCCGCTGCACGACCTGACGGCGCACAAACCCCGCCCCGCGCAGGCGGGAAAGAAAAATACCGCCATCCTCGCGTCTGAGGGCGATGATCGCGCCATCGCCGGATACGGCCAGCCGCGGCGGTTCTGAAACGGCCAGCAGGGCCAGCCCCGCCGCCAGCGGCACCAGCGCGAACAGGCGAAGCCGCCCGCGCCAGACGGCAAACCACAACGCCGCCACCATCAGGGCCAGAAAGGCACCGCTGGCGATGGCCGGCACATGAAGCAGGGCACCGGGCCAGGCGGAGACATTTTCCGCCAGCCTGTTCAGCCATGACAACGGATAGGACAGCAGGGCCGCCGCCGGGCCGCCAATACCCAATGGCGCCAGCAGCAGAATCAGCAATACCAGCGGCATGATGACAAAGCTGAACAACGGCACTGCCAGCAGATTGGCCAGAACACCATAGACCGCCACCTGATTGAAATGATACAGCGCCACCGGCGCGGTGGCGATGGTGGCGACAAGGCTGGAGAGCAGCAACATGAGAAAAAAGCGCGCCGGGGCATGATCGAGAACAGGCAGGCGCGCGCGCAATGCCTTCAGATTCAGCGTCTCATAGAGCAGGATCAGCCCCGCCACCGCCATGAAGGACATCTGAAAGCTGGGGCCGGTCACGCTTTCAGGGCGCAGCAATGCCACGATCATCGCCGCCAGCGCCAGCGATCGCATGGAAATCGCCTGCCGCGCGGTCAGTATGGCCAGGGTAATCACCGCCATCATGACAAAGGCGCGCAGCGTCGGCGTTGCCGCCCCGCTGAGCAGCACATACCCCCCCGCCGCCGTCAGGGCAAGAACCGCCGAGATCTGCTTCAGCGGCAGACGCAGCGCCAGAAACGGCACCGCCCCCGCCATGCGCCGCGATACAACCATGACAATGGTGAAAACCAGGCCGACATGCAGCCCCGATATGGCCAGCAGATGTGCCAGGCCCGATGCGCGAAAGGCATCGGCCATCCGCCGCCCCACCCCGCCCCGGTCGCCCAGGGTAAAAACCCGGGCCAGGGCATGAAGGCGGTCATCCTCTATGGCCCGCAATGCCGCTTCGACGTGCTGGCGCCAGCGTTGCAGCAGCCCCGGATCCTTCACGGCGGCGGTCCTGATGACGCGGATGCGCGACTGCGCATAGCCAATGGCGCCAATGCCCTGAAACCACATCCGCCGGGCGAAATCGAAAGCCCCGGGCATGACCGGGGGCGAGGGGGGAAACAGCCTGCCGCGAAAACGGACCACATCCCCCTCACCCGGCGGCGGCGCCTTGGAACGCACGCGCAAGCGCAGCCTGATCCCTTCCGCCATCACCCCCGCATCGCGCCTGTAAAAGTCGCGGCTATGCAGATTGTCCAGCAGCAGGCGGTAGCCGCCTTCGGCCGGACTGACGGCCAGAACCCGCCCCTGCATCCAGACCGGGCCGACAGGACGGGGCAATAGGCGCGTATCCCTTGCCGCCACCGCCTGGGCCATTGCCGCCAGCCCGATCAGATAAAATCCCGACAGGGCGAGGCAAAACGCCGCAGTCGCCCGGTCACGCCGGTCGCGCCGGGCAAGATGCGAAAGCATCATGCTTCCCGCCCCAGTGGCCAATGCAAGGGCAACAAGCAGACTGCGCGGCAGCATAAAGGGCAGCGCCAGATAACTGGCGGCCCCGGCACAGAGCGCGATGCCATAACAGAGAAACCAGCGTTCCCGCTGAGCCAGCAGGGCACCAGAAATCTCCCGCGGCATTTGCCACAGTATCCTGTACAGCCCTTCCGCCCTCAGTGCCCCCCTTATCACCCGCCCTCCGATGTGCTACAAGGCCGACCAAATTCATCACCGCCCCCGCCCGGGCGGACCCAGTTTACAATGGCCGCGGTCATCGCGGCCAAAGCGGAGTATAGCCCGATCCCATGACGGATAAGAGCATCGTTACACGTTTCGCCCCTTCCCCCACCGGTTTCCTGCATATCGGCGGCGCCCGCACGGCCCTGTTCAACTGGCTGTTTTCCCGCCATCACGGCGGCAAATTCCTGCTCAGGATAGAGGACACCGACCGCGCCCGCTCGACGCCGGAGGCCATCGAGGCCATTCTCGAAGGGCTGGACTGGCTTGGTCTGCATCCCGACGAGGAACCGGTCTACCAGTTTGCCCGCGCCGACCGCCATGCAGCCGTCGCCCATGAACTTCTGGAAAAGGGGCTGGCCTATCGCTGCTACTGCACGCCCGAGGAGCTGGCCGCAATGCGCGAGGCCGCCCGCGCCGAGGGGCGGCGCGTCGGCTATGACGGGCGCTGGCGCGACCGCGCGCCGGAAGAGGCGCCGGAGGGGGTACCTCCGGTCATCCGCTTCAGGGCCCCGCGTGAGGGGGAAACCGTTATCGAGGACCGGGTGCAGGGCACTATCACCTTCCGCAACGACCAGCTCGACGACATGGTGTTGCTGCGCGCCGACGGCACTCCGACCTACATGCTTTCCGTCGTTGTTGACGATCATGACATGGGCATCACTCACGTCATCCGTGGTGACGATCATCTGGTCAACGCCGCTCGTCAGACACAACTTTACCGGGCGCTCGGCTGGGAACCGCCTGTCTTCGCCCACATCCCTCTGATCCACGGCCCCGACGGCGCCAAACTCTCGAAGCGCCATGGCGCCCTGGGGGTGGAGGCCTATCGCGACATGGGCTATCTGCCCGAAGCCATGCGCAACTATCTGCTGCGCCTGGGCTGGGGGCATGGCGATGATGAGATCATCTCCACCGAACAGGCAATCGACTGGTTCGATCTGGGTGGCGTCGGCCGATCGCCCGCACGTTTCGATTTCGCCAAGCTGGATAACCTGAACGCCCATTATCTGCGCCATACCAGCGATGAGGACCTGCTGCGCCTGGTTCAGCCAAAACTTGAAGAAGCCGCGCAATCTCCTTTGAGTAACGCACAGAAAAAGGCATTCATCATGCTTGCCCCAGGCTTGAAACCACGAGCCAAAAAACTGACTGATGTTATTGAAAACGCTTTATTTTTGGTCGAAAAGCGCCCTCTTTCACTTGACCCGAAGGCCGTGAAGCTGCTATCAGATGAGGCACGAAAAATGCTGGCGCGCCTGCATGGCCGCCTGGCGGCAATCGGGGAATGGGACGCCCCATCGCTGGAAACGGCGATCAGATCATTCGCCGAGGATGAAGGACTGAAGCTGGGCAAGATCGCCCAGCCCCTGCGGGCCGCCCTGACGGGCCGGGCCGTGTCCCCAGGAATATACGATGTGCTGGTGGCGTTGGGCCGGGATGAAAGCCTGGCGCGGCTGGCGGATCAGATGGCCGGTGAAGACAAGACATAACACAGGCACCGGTCACGGCAAGGAGGCTTGGGCACAACCTGGAATGTGTTTCGCCTGCCGGCACTGGTTCTGCCGACAGCCGGCATTCTCAATGCAATAACAATGGAAGGCAAGATATGAGCACGGACAAAGCAAGCGGTACCGCCACCCTTAACATTCCCGGCAAGGATCCCGTGGATCTGCCGGTCTATGATGGGTCGGTAGGCCCCTCCGTCATCGATATCCGCAAGCTCTATGCCAATACGGGCATGTTCACCTTCGATCCCGGGTTCACATCCACCGCTTCATGCGAATCCGCGATCACCTATATCGATGGTGACGAAGGCACCCTGAATTACCGTGGCTACACGATCGACGAGCTGGCTGAAAAAAGCAACTATATGGAAGTGTGCTATCTGCTGCTGAACGGCGAGCTGCCGACCAGGGCGCAGTATGAGGAATTCGTGAAAAACGTCACCTATCACACGATGGTGCACGAGCAACTCGCCAATTTCTTCCATGGGTTCCGCCGCGATGCCCATCCGATGGCCGTCATGGTCGGTGTCGTCGGTGCGCTGAGCGCCTTTTATCATGACAGCCTGGACATTTCCGATCCGCATCAGCGCATGGTCGCCTCCTTCCGACTGATTGCCAAGATGCCGACGATCGCGGCCATGGCCTACAAATACTCCGTGGGTCAGCCCTTCGTCTATCCGCGCAACGATCTGTCCTATTCGGAAAACTTCCTGCACATGACCTTTTCGGTCCCGGCGGAGGAATACAAACCCGACCCCGTGATCGTCCGCGCCATGGACCGCATCTTCA
>CAYXDL010000094.1:0-7702 GCA_964463775.1 uncultured Hyphomicrobiales bacterium | reverse complement strand
TACAAGGAAGGGCTGATCGCCGACGATTACAAGGGGCTGAAGGTGCTGGCCCTGCATGCCCATAATGCCGGGCTGATTCATACCCGCACCAAGCAGGTCAAGACCATGGACGACATGAAGGGGCTGCGTCTGCGCACGCCCTCGCAGGCGATTTCCATGATGCTGAAGCAGCTTGGCGCCACCCCGGTCGGCCTGCCGCCGACGCAGGTCTATGAAAGCCTGCAGAAGGGCGTGATCGACGGCAATGTCTTCCCCTATGAGGCGATCCACGGTTTCAAGCTTTACGAAGTGCTGAAATATCATCTGGATGCCAAGGCCTATACGACCAGCTTCTATTTCGTCATGAACAAGCGCAAATATGATTCGCTGCCCGCGGATGTGCGCAAGGTGATCGATGAGATTTCCGGCGAACCGCTGGTGGCCAAATTCGGCGGCTGGTGGAACAAGTGGGATGAGCCCGGTAAGGAAGACATCAAGCGTGTCGGCAATATCGTGACCCCGCTGAGTGACGAGGAACGCGCCCGCTGGAAAAAGGCGCTGGCGCCGATGATCGACGCCTATCTGAAGGAAGTCGAAAAGAAGGGCGTGAAGAACGCGCGTGAAATTTATGCCGAAGCGCAAAGGCTGGTGGCAAAATACGAAAAGTGATTTTCGGTTCGTTCACGCGGAGGCCGGGCCGGAATACGCCCGGCCTCTTGATTTTTGCAGCGGAATTTCTGCTCCCGCTCCGGGGTTGAGGCCATGATCGAGAGATTCAACAGAATATTGTTCGTCCTGACCCGCTATGTCGCCTGGCTGGGCATGCTGTCGCTGCTGGGGGCGATGGCGGTGACGACAGCGGACATTATCCTGCGCAAGACGGAAGGTGAGGGCATCTTCGGAGCCGTCGATATCGTTCAGCTTCTGATCATGGGGGCGGCGTTTCTTGCCATTCCCCATGGCTTCATCACCCGAAGCCATGTGTCGATCTCTCTGGTGGTCGACATGCTGCCTCCGCCCGCGGTGGCGCTGGCGGGCGTGCTGGCCGCGGCCCTTGGGACCGCCTTCATGCTGGCGATTGCCGTTTTCGGCTATGACAGCGCCCTGATGCAGTATGACTATGGCGATGTATCGCTGACGCTGGGTGTTCCGAAGATCTATTACTGGGTACCGCTGCTGTTCGGGGCCGGGCTTTCGGTAGTGGTCACCGTGCATATGACGGTCGAACAGCTTTATCTGCTGTTCAGCGGGCGCCGCAATCTGCTGGCGGATGAGGAATGACCATGTCCGATAATGCAATCTCCATTATCGCTTTTGCCTCGCTGTTCGTTCTGATCGCTCTGCGCGTGCCGGTGGCGGTATCCATGGGCATTGTCGGCCTTTTCGGCGGCTGGGCACTGAATGGCTGGGACAGCATGGCCTTCATCATGGGCTCCCTGCCGTTTGAGACGGTGTTTCCCTATGGCCTGTCGGTCATCCCGCTGTTCATTCTGATGGGGGTGTTTGCCGCCCGGGCCGGATTGTCGAAATCCCTTTACGATGCGGTTCACGCCTTTATCGGCCATTTCCGTGGCGGGCTGGCGATGGCGACGGTCGGGGCCTGCGCGGCCTTTGGCGCCATTTGCGGATCCTCCCTTGCCACCGCCGCCACCATGTGCCGGGTGGCCATGCCGGAGATGCGCCGACGCCGCTATGATGACGGCCTGGCAGCGGCCACCATTGCCGCCGGCGGTACGCTGGGTGTACTCATTCCGCCCAGTGTCATCATGGTGATTTACGCCATCATGACCGAACAATCGATCGGCAAGATGTTTGCCGCCGCCATTTTTCCCGGCATTCTGGCCACCAGCCTGTATATGCTCAGCGTCTATGTGCAGACATGGCGTAATCCGGTGCTCGGCCCCGCTGACGATGTGGTGCCCTGGTCCGGCCGTCTGACGGCCCTGTTCAATGTCTGGCCGGTGTTGCTGCTGTTCGCGCTGGTGATCGGCGGCATCTACCTTGGCTGGTTTTCACCGACGGAGGCAGCGGCGATCGGTGCGCTCGGCGCCTTTCTGCTGGCCCTGGCGCGGCGGCAGTTGTCGGTGCGCGTTTTCCTCGAATGCCTCAGCGAAACCGCCAATACCAGCGGCATGATCTTCCTGATCCTGATCGGCACCGCCGTGTTCAACTATTTCGTTGAAACCACCGGCATGCCGCAGGCGCTGGTGCGCTATGTCGGCGAATTGGGCTGGCATCCGCTGGCGATCATGGCGGTGCTGGTTGTCTTTTATGTGGTGCTGGGCTGTTTCATGGATGCCCTCAGCATGATTTTGCTGACCCTGCCCTTTGTCTATCCGCTGACCCAGAGCCTGGGATTCGATCCCATCTGGTTCGGCATCATCATGGTGTCGGTGGTCGAGGTGGGGCTGATCACACCCCCTATCGGCATGAACCTGTTCGTCATCATGGCCGGAACGCCGGGGTTGCAGCTTCAGGTCATCAGCCGTGGGGTGGTGGCCTTCCTGCTGGCTGATATCCTGCGTCTGGTGCTGCTGATCGCCTTTCCGGCCCTGTCCCTGTGGCTGCCCTCGCTGATGGAGTAAGCACATGCCGAAGCATCTGGAATGGAAACCGGAATACAGTGTCGGGGTGCCGGTGCTCGACCGTCAGCATCGCGGCCTGATCCGTATCATCAACAAGCTGACGGACGAGGCTGAGGGGGACGGCATGATCGATTGGGTGTTCGATCAGCTGGAAGCCTATACCCGGGAACATTTCGCAACCGAGGAAAGGTTGCTGGAACAGTATGATTATGCCGATCTCAAAGAACACCGCAAACAGCACCGCAAATTCGAGGAGTGGCTGCGGGCGGTACGGCTGACCTGGCGCAGCGGCGCGCCGCGTGATCAGATTGTTGCCACCGTCAATGAATTTCTGCGTGACTGGCTGATCCGGCATATCCTTTCCTCCGACATGGCCTATAGGGATGTCCTGGGCACCGATATTGATGGCGGTGGCGGGCAGGTCGGTACTTGATCGCCGCCACGCTTTGAAGAATGATGCGGCTGTTTAACGGCTATGAACGGGAAAACCATGCCCAGGCAAACGGCGCGCGCGAAAACGAATGATCCGGTCTTTCACCTCAGGCGGTTCTTCCCTTACCGGATATCGCGGTTTTATGCTGCGGTCAGCAAATCCCTGGCGCATCGTTACCGCGACGAGCTGGGGCTGAGTGTGCCTGAATGGCGCACGCTGGCCGTTCTTGGCAGCGAGGGCGGCAAATCGGCCAGCCAGGTCGGCATGGATACGGATATGGACAAGGTGCAGGTCAGCCGCGCCGTCACCCGCCTGAAACAGAAAGGCATGATCAGCCGGGACACTGATCCGCAGGACCGGCGCCGGTCGGTTCTCAATCTGACGGAGAAGGGCTGGGAAGCCTATAACAAGGTTGTGCCCCGCGCCCTGGCCTACGAACAGGAAGTGCTTGAGGTTCTCAGCCCGGAGGAAGAGCGTGAGTTCTGGCGTCTGGTCGAGAAGCTCCAGTCCCGTGCGCAGGAATTGAAAAAAAACAAAGCGTGATTACATCATGGGCGCCGTGCATGAATGCCTTTTCATGCAAAGCGGCTGTCTTCGCATGCCTGATTG
Organism: uncultured Hyphomicrobiales bacterium; assembly: GCA_964463775.1. Taxonomy (GTDB): domain Bacteria; phylum Pseudomonadota; class Alphaproteobacteria; order Minwuiales; family Minwuiaceae; genus JALXAG01. The sequence goes on along the minus strand of CAYXDL010000094.1, from coordinate 4,096 downwards.
ATAAAAATATTATAAAAATCAATAATTTATATAATCTTTCCCCTTGAAGGACGGTTTTCCTGTTCCCACCTGCCCCTACAGGAGAACACGTCTTGAAGGATATGAAAAATGAAAGCATCACACAGTTTTAAGAAGGTTGCCGTACCGCTTCTGGTTGCGGGTACGATGGTGTCCGCTCCGGCGGCCTTTGCGGCGTCCGGCACTGCCGGGCAGCCAGGAGCGGCCGCTCAGGATACGGTGCAGCAGCAGGAACGGACCGAGGCGCGGAAAAACCGCGGCAGGATCATTGCCGATGCCGCCGCCGCAGTGGTGGAGACCCGGACGGCTCTTGCGGCTCTGGAAAAGAATGACCGCGACGCGGCAATGAAGGCGTTGGAGCGGGCGATCGGCAAGCTGGAGGCTGTTTTGGCCCGGGCACCTGAAATGGCTCTTACCCCGATCGATGTCCGGACCGAAATTCTCGATCTCTATGCCGATATCGAGGCCGTCAGGGCGGCCAAGGAAAAGGTGCGTGATCTGCTGGATGAAGGTCGCCTTCAGGAGGCCCGCCGTCTGATGTCCGGCCTGGCGAGCGAGATCGTCATCCGGGTGGTGAATGTACCGCTGGCCTCCTATACGGCGGCCGTGAAGGCGATTGTCCCGCTGGTCGATCAGGGCAAGACCGAAGAAGCCCGCAAAGCGCTGGAGGATGTGCTGAGCACTCTGGTCGTAACCGAATATGCGGTGCCGCTGCCCTTGCTGCGGGTCGATGAAATGATGGCGCGTGCCAAGGCGCTCAGTGAAAAGGAAAACCGCAGCGAGGCTGAGCAGAAGGAGCTTGACGGCATTCTGAAGGCCATGCGTACGGAACTGAAATTCGCCGAAGCGCTCGGCTATGGCACGAAAGAGGAGTATGCTGTCTTCTATAAGGAAATCGACAGCATTGAGGACAAGGTTGCCGGCGGCAAGTTCGGCAAGGGTTATTTCGAAACGCTGACCGATGAGCTGGCCAAGCTGCGCGATCGCCTGAGGGGCAATCACAACAAGGGGGACAAATAATGAGTACCGCAAACACAGAAAAGAAGGCGGCATTCGATGACAAGCTCGAATTGCCGAAGAAGTGGGGCTGGCTGCTGGCGCTTGGCATCCTGAACCTGATCCTTGGCGGCATCGGGTTTGGCGCGGTGACGGCCTTTACCCTTGCCAGCGTCATCATGTTCGCCGGGTTTCTGCTGGCAACGGGCGTGTTGCAGATCGTGCAGGGGATTCGCGCGAAAGAACATGACTGGGCCGGGCGTGGGCTGCATTTTCTCGTCGGTATCCTTTATATCGGCGTGGCTTTGCTGGCGGCGTATGATCCTTATGCCGCCTCGGCCGGGCTGACAATTTTCATCGCGGCGATGTTCGTGGTCATCGGTGTCAGCCGTATCGTTTATGCCGTCCGTGCACGGCGGCAGAACTGGAAATGGCTGTGGCCCGTCCTGGCCGGTATCGTCGATCTGGCCGCCGGTGGCATCATCATGTTCACCTGGCCTGCCTCCAGCCTGTGGGTTCTGGGGCTGCTGCTTTCGGTTGAGCTGATCATGAACGGCTGGCTGCTGACGGCCACGGCCCTGGCGGCCAGGGCGCTGGAACGCAGTCAGAAGGACGGTTCCACCGACAGCGCGGAAACGACACCATCCTGATGAAAAAAGAAGGAGAAACATCATGGTAATGGCCGTGCGACAATTCGAAAGACTGTTCCGGGAAGCCGCATCGCTGGACATCGATAAATCCGATATCAAGCGGCTGGAGGATTTCATCAATGAACGCCTCTATGATCTGCTGGTCATGGGGCAGGCGGCAGCCAAGGCCAATGGCCGCGACCTGATCGAGGTTCAGGACGTGCCGGTGACCAGGGGATTGCAGGAAAGCATCCATGCCTTCCGCGAGATCGACGAGGATCTCGGTCTGACGCCGATCCTTGAGCATCTGGCGAAGTTTCCGCCCCTGCATCTGGGCTACAGCGCCGGACTCGAGGAAAAGATTCCCGAAATTGTCGGGGGCATTACCGTGGGGCTGGCCCGCCTGTTCAGGGTTGTCGATCCCGGAATGAAAAACCCCCAGAGCGAGCACTGGGAAAAGGTTGCGGAAATTTATGCCATCCTTGGCTGATTTCCTCACGAAAATCATGTGTGACTTGGGGCGGCGCTGGAAAGGCGCCGCCCTTTTTTTCGGGTTTCGGCAGTCGTGGCATCAACATCGGCATCCGGAACCATGCTGCACATGCCGTGCTTGACATCGGAGATATTTATCACATTTATTTTGTGAAATTGAAATGACAAGGAGGAGCGCTTCGATGAAGAGAAGGCTGGTGATGGCTGCCGTAATTATGGCGGTGATGACGGGGGTTCCGGACGCGGAAGCCGGGGCCGGAACCGATGATGCGCTGACGGCAAGGGTGGCGGAGATCAGGCCGGAACTGAAGCGCTTCGCCACCATGCTGAAAAAGGAATTGCAGCAGGCGATGAAGAGCGGCGGCCCCCTGAAGGCCATTGAGGTCTGCAACGGCAGGGCACCGGAGATTGCCGCCCGTATTAGCGAGGATACGGGCTGGGAAGTCGGACGCACGAGTCTGAAATGGCGAAATCCGGACAATGAGCCTGACGCTTGGGAACGCAAGGTTCTTGAGAGTTTCGAAAAACGGCGTGCCGGAGGGGAGAGTCCGCAGGCGATCGATTATGCCGAAGTGGTTGCGCGGGATGGTCGCAGGTTCCTTCGCTATATGAAGGCGATTCCCACAGGCAAGGTCTGCCTGGCCTGTCATGGCAGCAATATCGATCCGGCGGTCAGGGCACGGCTGGACGAATTCTATCCCGATGACCGGGCACGCGGATTCAGCATCGGCGATATTCGCGGCGCGTTCACGGTTTCCCGTCCGATACAGGAATGAAGCCCGCAGGGTACTGTCGGGCGACGGGAAGAGGTCAGATTTCGCGGCAGGGGAGGATGAGGATATCGCGATCCCGCAATACGGGTGCGGTATCATGTTCATCGGCGATCTGGTATATGCTGATACCGATCAGATAGGTGGCATGGCCGTTTTCACGATCGGTCAGCGGCAGGATCAGTCTTTCGGCAGTTTTGTGCTGATGAAGAGAAAGCCTTTCATCACGGCTGCCATGCAGGATTGCCGGCTGCTCGAGAAGATGACGCCAGCGTGCATGTATGACGGCCGCATCATCAGGGCCGACGATTTCCCGCAGGGTCCTGCCCTTGATCGATCGTCCCCATGCAAGATTGATTTCCTCTCCGGCCAGTCTGCAAATAAAGACATCCCGCAGCGGGTCATACCGGTACAGCCAGACATGGGGCAGGCAGGTAGGGATGGCCATGGGGTCGATATCCCTTTTGAGCGGTACGGGTTTTCCATGGCGGATTTCAAGCCAGTGGCGGCAAAAATCCAGAATCAGGGGATGAAAGATGCCAAGGCGCTCCTGTATCCTGGTGAGTGGACGAGCCGGATCATCTGATGCGTGGGTGCTGTTTTCGGATATCGGGGCCATAAGGTAACGGTAGCGAAGAATTGTTCATTCGCCAAACAATTTTAAATGAATACCCATATAGCTTTAAATATAATAAAGAACCCCACAGGTGTACACCTGTGGGGTGTCAGAGTACGCTTTTTATTCAGCTTGTCTTTTAGCCGTTCTTTTTGCGCCGGGCCATGCCAAGGCTCGCGAGGCCGAGGCCGAGAAGGGCCAGTGAGGCCGGTTCCGGCACGCTGGTCGGCCCTGCGCCGCTGCTGGCGGTGATTACGCGGATCCAGTCGCCGGGTTCGGTAACGAACATGCTGACGGTCAGGCTGTTGCCGCTGATCGAATAGGTATCCGATCCTTCCATGCCGCGGGCGCCGAAGCTGCCGGGATAGGTTGTGCCGGGCGCGCCGAGCAGGGCGCTGCTGGCGGCTTCCAGCGTACCACTGCCGTCAGACATGACCCCGAGAATGTCGGATGAGAACACCCAGACGACATTGGTATGAGAACCATAGGTATTGCCTTGGGTATTGAGGAAGATCATGTGGCTGTCGACCTTGGTGCCGGCAGCGATGGTGCCGCCGTCAACGGCAAGCGCGGCG